>NZ_RAYG01000010.1:0-215100 GCF_003670185.1 Parabacteroides sp. CH2-D42-20
ATTGGTTTGGATGTTGGTAGCATATTCAACTTGCGATTGCAAGAAGTAAAAAGGTGATTCATTGAGTTTGGAGAAGGCCGGAAGAGATTCCGGCTTTTTTTACTGGAACCATTTCCTCATAATTCCATATAATTTGTCTATCTCGATCGGTTTTGCGATATGTTCGTTCATGCCGGCTTCCAGACTTAGCCGTACATCTTCGGCGAAAGCATTGGCAGACATGGCTATAATGGGCATATCTTTGATATCTTGACGGTCGAGATGACGAATTTGCCTTGTCGCTTCGAGTCCATCCATTACAGGCATCTGTATATCCATGATTATAAAATCGTAATAACCTTCGGGTGAAGCGGCGACTTTATCAACGGCTTCTTGTCCGTCGCAAGCTGTCTCGACTTCTGCATGGGTTTCTTGCAGCAATTCATACGCTATCTCGCGGTTTAGGTCATTGTCTTCCACGACCAGTATCCGTTTGCCGGGAAAAGATATGATATGAGTCGGTGTGATAAGGACTTGCTCGTCTTCCTTTTTGTCTGAGGCAAATTTTTTCATTAAATGGAATAGCTTGGATTTCATGATAGGCTTGCTTATGAAGCCGTTGACGCCAGCTTTTACTGCCTCAAATTCGTAACCGGAATAATCGTATGCTGATATGATGATGATCGGAGTATCTGGTTCCACGTATTCCCTTATTTTTATGGTGGTTTCGATGCCGTTCATGCCGGGCATCATTAAATCTATGATAATAGCAAAGTAAGTGTCTCCGTCGATTACTTTTTGTACGGCCTTTTCACCGGAAAGAACCCATTCCGGTTTCATCCCTAATTCTTGGAGGTTTTCATAAGCGATCTCGCAGGATACCTCATCGTCATCTACTACCAGTACTGGTAGGTCTACCAATATATTATTGTCGTATTCATTCGTACTTCCCAGTTTGACATGAAACCTCATGGTGAATTTGGAGCCTTTTCCATATTCACTTTCCACAAGAATGTCTCCGTTCATTATCTGGGCGATATGGCGGCTGATAGCCATGCCGAGACCAGTCCCTTGGATATTGCGAATGGCCTTGTCATCCGACCGCTCGAAAGGTTCGAATACTTTTTCCAGAAATTCTGGTTTCATTCCTATACCGTTATCCGTTACGGTTATTTCAAACTGGCCGTAACCGTTATAGACAGAAGGTTTCTCTTCTACCGTTAGTTGTATTTGCCCGTCTTCCGGAGTATATTTGATCGCATTTGTAAGCATGTTCAACAATGCTTGCTGTATACGTTGCACGTCACCTATAAGGCATTCGTGTTTTATCTTGGTGACATGTATCTGAAACTTTTGCTTTTTCGCTTCAAAGGCCGGTTGCACCATGACGAATAAACTCTCTAATAGCTCGTTGATCTTGAATGCCTCTTCTGTCAGCATGATCTTATCACTTTCCAGTTTAGACATATCCAGTACCTCATTGATCAGATTTAATAAGAGTTTGGAGGAAATGGTTATTTTCTTTAAGCAATCAGCTATACGCATCTGGTCATCCATGTGCAGGCCAGCTATCGCTGTCATACCGACGATGGCGTTGATAGGAGTGCGGATGTCATGGCTCATCCGGGATAGGAAATCAGTTTTGGCACGGTTGGCGGCATTAGCGCTCTGTAAAGCTTCCTGCAACAGTTTTTTTTGTTTTCTTTCTTCTTTGATTTCCGTTATATCAGTTCGAGTCATTAACCATATGTTCTTTTCCCTGTCGTAATAGCTGAATCGCATTTTCTTTTCCCGGTTTACGCCATTCTCTATCATGGTGCCATATACGATATATTCTCCATGTTTCCGTAGTATCGGTTCTATATGAGCGATCTGTAGTTTCTCAGTCATTTCTTCGTGAAGCTCAGGTGCCATATATTGCCGGTTATATGAGGCGACTACTCCATCATAGTCATAGCTGGCGATAGGAGGGGGACTATAGCTCTCCGAGCCGGAGGTATACATGACATAGCTATTTTTCGAAGCTTCAATATAGATTACGTAATCATATTCTGATCTTACGGCGGTTTCTATAATTTGCGCTTTTCTGAAATCGTTGATATTACGGCTAGATAAAAGGATTCTATCAGGGATACCTTCGTTGTTAACAAGAATATCGATAAAAGTTTCGTGCCATTCAAAACCGAAGTGATCGTTGCAGAAACGTAAGTCAAATGTTTTATGAAAACATCCTTCGGCTATCATTCTAAAGAAAGCTTCAAGCGAAACCGTTTCATCCCATAAACTACGGTCTGGAGAATAGATGTCGTTTCTTAGAATGTTGGCAAGGCTGGTATAATCTTGTTTTGTATTAATTAATTCCGGATTCATTGAATATTTAAGTATATCGACGCTTCCGTCTTCCAAATAGATAGTCCAGATCGTATCCATGAGATATTGATAATTAGCTAATAGCTCGTTTTTATTTAACTTTTCTTTTTTGCTTTCGCTTGTCATGTTTGTATTCTTGCTCGTTTATGAATGCACTTATATCCTTGTGCTTTCAAGGATATTCCGCGAAAGTAGGTAAATAATATGTATATAAGAGATAAAATCATTGTAAATCAAAAAGAATTGATCATTTTCCTTTAAGGATTTATATGCTCTGCAACATACTTAACACCTTTTTACATATTTCGTGTCTTGTTTAAATTCATCACTGCTATATTTGGTTCAAATCTGAAATGCAATTTCAAATATGGAAAACACGCTGCCAAATATGGAAAAAGTGGATGAGAGCTACAAAGTGCCTAATTTAGAGAAGGGCATAGCGGTTCTTGAGTACCTTTCCTTGCGGTCGGCGGGAGAAACATTGCAAGATATTAAGTCGGCGCTCGATATATCTCAGACTACGGCTTACCGTATTTTGAATACATTGGTGCGGCTGGAATATCTTAATTTTAGTGAAGACACGAAACGCTATAAACTTTCCCGAAAATTATTGACCCTTGGTTTCAGATCCTTGAATGAACACAATCTCTTAGAGACCGTCTTGCCACATTTGCGTGATTTACGTGATCAAGTGAAAGAGACCGCTTGCTTTGGTGTCTTGGGAGATGAGAAAGGGATTTTTATCGAACAAGCGCAAGGACATCATACGTTCCGCTTCGTCCTGTCGCCGGGAAAGCCGTTTGAGTTGCATTGTTCGGCTCCCGGAAAGGCGATTATGGCTTATTTGCCGAAGACGGTGCGAGATCGTTACCTGTCCTACATGACGTTTACACGGTATAATTCCCGGACGATCACTTCTCGTGAGGCCTATCTGGAGGAATTGGAGAAGGTTGGTAAGCTGGGATATGCCATGGATAATGAGGAGGAGCTGAGCGGCGTGATCTGCGTAGGCGCCCCGATCTTTAATTATACGGGATATCCTTGTGGAGCGATTTGGATCTCCGGCCCGAAAGACCGCTTATCGAAAGAGGTGGTGAAAAATACGGTGAAGGTGATCAAGGAGATTGCCGGGGTGATCTCGAACGAACTAGGATTTAGAAAATAAGGAATACAAAATATACCATGAACACACGAAAATACTTGATAAAAAACTCATTGGTGGCTTGTCTTGTCGGCTGTTGCGTTTCTCTCGCTTCAGCCGGCAACCCACCTTTCTTTACTACGGATGCCGTATTGAATGCGAAGGGGGAGCTATTAATGACACAGAAAGGAACGAGACATCTGGATATTTTTTCAGCGGACGGTAAGAGCTTACTTCATTCGTTTCCGTTTGATGAGATCCCGACCGGGTTGCTTCCGGATGGGGATAAGGTGTATGTGACGACCTTCGAGAAGACCGGCCGTTTACAAGTGCTTTCCTTGGAATCGGGTAGGGTGGAAGCGGCTATACCGACGGGATCGGGAGCCTGTCATCCGATGTTCGGGCCGGATAAGAAACATATATATGTATGTAATCAGTTCGATAATTCGGTGGTCGAGATAGATCCGGTGATGCGTAAGGTAGTCCGGAGCGTGAAAGTGTTGCGTGAGCCTAAATCGGCGGTATTCAGCAAGGATGGCAAGTATATGTTTGTTACGAATTTCCTGCCCGCACAACGGGCGGACGTGGATGTGGTGGCCGCTTGCGTATCAGTAATCGAGATGGAGGGGTTTACGAAAGTGAAAGATATCCAATTGGCGAATGGTAGCAATGCCTTACGGGGGATGTGTATCACGCCGGACGGGAAATATATATACGTGTCTCATAACTTGGGACGATTCACGGTGCCTACTTCCCAACTTCAACAAGGTTGGATGAACACGAGCGCTTTCAGCGTGATCGATGTGGCGAAGCAGGAATTCGTTGGGGCGGTATTGGTGGACGAGCCGGATCGTGGCGCTGCCGGTATCTGGAGTATCGCTTGCGATGACAAGCATATCTTTATCACGCATAGCGGAACGCATGAGGTGAGCGTGATCGATCATCCGGCGATGTTGGCGAAGTTTGAGTCTTATAAGGATAAGAGCCGTCTGGATTACGACTTGAATTTCTTGTATGGACTTCGTGAGCGAGTTACCTTACAAGGAAACGGTCCCCGAAATTTTATATTTTCGGGAGATAAGTTGATAATCCCTACTTATTTCGCCGATATCTTGAATACCGTCGATATAAATACATTGGAGGTGACGGCTACCGACATGAATCCGGGGCGTACGGAAACGCCGGAGAACAAGGGCGAGAAATACTTTAACGACGCAAATCATTGCTATCAAGGCTGGCAGAGTTGTAACGGTTGCCATCCGGGGGATGCCCGTACGGACGGGATGAACTGGGACTTGATGAATGATGGAGTTGGTAACTCGAAGAATTGTAAGAGCATGTTGTATTCGCATGTGACTCCCCCAAGCATGATCTCGGGTGTTCGTGAGAGCGCAGAATATGCGGTACGTGCCGGTTTTAAGTTCATTCAGTTTTTTGAGCCAGAAGAGGAAATGGCGAAATGTGTGGACGCTTATATGAAATCCTTGCGTCCGGTGCCTAGCCCGTATTTAGTAAATGGGGAATTATCGGATAAGGCGAAAGAGGGAAGAAAGGTGTTTGAGAAACTGAAATGTGGCGAGTGTCATAGCGGTCCTTATTATACGGATATGAAGATGCACCGTATCGGCGAGGATATAGAATTTGAGAAAGGGTGGGATACACCTACTTTGATCGAGGTCTGGCGTACGGCTCCTTATCTGTTTGATGGGCGTGCGGCTACCATGGAAGAGGTGTTCGAGGTCCATAAGCATGGCATCGATAAAAAGGTTTCCAAGAAAGATATCGAGGCGTTAACGGAATATGTAAACTCCCTGTAAAATAAAAGGATATGAATTATTGTGAGAAGATACATTATACGATATTAAGCACCAAGCGGGCCGAGTTCGCCGTTATGGTGGACGATCTATTGTCTCAATTGCCTCAAAACGAGGTGATCATGAGGCTGGCCTTTTTCGGTACTCCGGGTACAAATGAGGAATACGTGGCACGCCGGGTTTTGCTGCGGGAGAAGATCCGTCGGTATTATGGGGATTGCGAACCGGCTTTGAGCTATGTCTCCCAACCGCCGCTGAACGCTCCTTTGCTGATGGAGGTACATAGCTATGTGCCCGATGCGCAGGATCGGATTACTTTCCGTCATTATCAAGGTGTTCCTTATGTCTTGTTGGAGAATGCCTCGGGACGTTTCCTTTTTGCCGGCGGTTTTCAAGGGGATGTACTCCATTTTGGTATAGAGCCTCAGTCGGTGGAAGCTTTCCGGTTATTGGGGGATGTGCTTCGTCGGGAGGGTTTTCCGTTGAATAGCATTATCCGTCAGTGGAATTATATCGAGCGTATAACCGCTTTCGACGGTCCGGATCAGCATTATCAAGCGTTTAATAACGCCCGATCTGATTTTTATAGTAAAACGGAATGGGCGAATGGTTATCCTGCCGCTACGGGTATCGGGGCGAATCTGGGAGGTATCTTGATCGATGTGGATGCCGCCGTGTTTACTACGCCGGATGCTTTCGCTACGCCGATCGATAATAAGTTGCAGGTGGCTGCCCATGCGTATTCGGAACAAGTACTGGAAGTTGCCCGACAAAAGAAGACGACCCCTAAGTTCGAGCGTGCCAAGAGCATGACTTTTCAGGATCGTAAATTGATTTATATTTCCGGTACAGCCGCTATCCGTGGTGAGGAGAGCTTGACGGGAGTAGGTCTGGAACGTCAGCTACGGATCACGATGGAAAATATAGCGGAACTGATCGCTGACGCTAAATTGGTTAAGTTACGAGTCTACTTGAAGAATAAATCCGACTATAAGGAGGCTGAGCGTTTGATGAATACCTACGGATTAAATATCCCGATCTCTTATATGTGGGCCGACGTTTGCCGGGATGAGTTATTGATCGAGATCGAGGGAATAGCGATACGTTGAAACAAATAGTACTAACAAATATACACAAAAACAAATGAGAAAAGGTTTGAACATGAAAATGGCGGCTATGGGATTGGTGTTGGTATCTATGGTCGCATGTACGGGAAAGACAACGACAGACGCTACTTGTTGCGCCGCTAACGGGGAGGGCAATTGTCCGGAAGGAACTTGCCGCAAAGAATGCACGAACGCATGTAATACTAACAATCAAAAAAATAAAACAATGGCTTATTCAAAGAAGTACACGAACGCCGATTTTTATAAAGACGGCAAGTTTCAACAAGATGTCGCTATGGAAGCGATGAAAGATATGTTTGCTTTCTACGATGTTCCTTTCACGGAGTTGATGGCGAAAGATATGTGGGTGACAGACTTTGGCTTGGGCGATTTCGAAAATGTAGGTATGGGTGGTATTTTCTGGATCAACGATCCGGAGTATAAGTATTTCGCTCACGCTATCTATTTGTTGCCGGGCCAGATGATTCCGGAACACGCTCACGTAAAGACTGACTTTCCTGCTAAACATGAGTCTTGGATGGTAGAGAAGGGTTGGGTATACAACTTCTCTGAGGTAGGTGACGAGACCCCGAACGCCCCGGCTATCCCTGCTGGACACGGACCGATCAAGAGCAAGAATTTCGTGGTTCAGAAGGTCGGCGACGTATTACGTCTGAAGAAATTGGAGACATTCCACTTTATGATGGCAGGTCCGGAAGGCGCTATCGTAGATGAGTGGGCATGCTATCACGACAACGCTGGCTTACGTTTCACGAACCAGAAGGCCGCTTTATAAAAACCTCTAGGGTTATGCTTCGTAATTCTAAGGGTTGCCGATCGTGATCCTTAGGGTTTCAATAAACAACCTTCTAAATTTAAATTTAATACATGAATAAATACTATATAATGGTATCACTCTTGTTGTCGACCTCTCTTCTTGTTTCGGCAGGTCCGAAGCAAAAGAAGGTGGATAACTGGATTGACGCCTCAGTAAAACAAAAGTCTGAGCTTCGTGCCTCTTTGGTGAAGGCGAACATGCCGATCATGTCCGCTTGGATTAAAGCGAAGCAGAAGGCTGTCCCGATGTCCGCCGATTTGACGGGTCAGGATCAGTTGGTACTTGTTACGGCCGCCGGACCGGACGGTACGGATTGGGATTGGGGTACATGGGCGAATGCCCGTTTAATCAAGGCGGACGGTAGTTCGGTTTGGTTGGATGAGTTAGACCCGGATTATTGGGTTTCCGGTTCGAACAGTATCCGCAAGAATACGGATTTATACGGGAATCCATTGTTGATCGGTGGTAAGAAATACGACCATAGCGTATTATGCCATGCCAATGGCGTGATGGTGTACAATATCAATAAGGAATATGTACGCTTTGAGGCTGAGGTGGGTTTGGCCGATCAGTCAACGGTAGGTAGTGTATTCTTCCGTATCATGAATGTTTTCCCGAAGGAGGAGGCCGCACGCTTGCTAGCCGCTTATCCGAAGGAATTAGGAGCCTTAAACGCTAATATCGATGGGTTGGAGAATTGGTTGACTACTAGTGACGCTTCCGCTGAGCGTGATATTGTCTTGAATCTGGCTTCTCGTCTGAAAGACGCTGCGTATGTAAAGAACGCTGTTAAGCAGATCGAGACAGAAAAAGATATTGATACTCAGATCCGTGAGTATTTGAAACTTTATGAGAAAACTCAACGTATCTGTAATTTGCAGAGCGACTTGAGTTGGTTGAATATGGAGGCGATTCGTCTGGCTTTCAATGATATGAAAAAACTGAAAGGTTTCGATGCCACTAAGTATCAACCGGTTTTGGATGAGCTGGAACAGCAGGTAAAGAAAGGTTTCGATGGCATTTATAGTGGTGATGAGGCCGCTTTGGTTAACGCGGAGAAAGCGATTGCGAATAAACGTACGATCTTGCTGGCGAACCCGTTCTTGGATGGTGATAAAGTCTTGGCTGCCCGCTTTAAATTAGGTGTAAACGCTCATAAGGCAATGGCTCCGGATTTGGGTACGCAGGGTAATAACTGGAGCAACCAAGAGTCCGCCCGCCGTATGGGATTCGACGCTGATATTGTGGAGTTGAGTAATCTACGTGGGGAGGATGTACAGGTACGGTCGATTTATAAACCGGAAAACGGTTCCTCTATCGCTGACTTGCGGATGCATTGGGATGGCGATCGTGCTATGTTTACCCAGACGATGCCCGATAAGCGTTGGAACGTATTCGAGGTGAAATTGGATGGCTCGGGCTTTAAGCAATTAATACATAACGAGGAACCGGATCTGGAGTTTTATGATGGAACCTACTTACCGGACGGACGTATCATCGCCAACTCGAATATCGGTTATCAAGGCGTGCCTTGTGTAAGCGGTGATGACCCTGTCGGTAATATGGTACTTTATACGCCGGATACGAAGAACTTGCGCCGTCTGACTTTCGATCAAGACGCGAACTGGAACCCGGTAGTGATGAATAACGGTCGTGTGATGTATACCCGTTGGGAGTACACGGACTTGACGCACTATTATTCCCGTATCGTGATGAACATGAATCCGGATGGTACGGAGCAGAAAGCGCTGTATGGTAGCGGATCGATGTTCCCGAACAGTACGTTTGATATCCAGCCGTTGCCGGGCCACGGTTCCGCTTTCGTGGGAATTATCTCCGGTCACCATGGTATCGCCCGTTCCGGCCGTTTGATCGTGTTCGATCCGGCAAAAGCCCGTAAAGGCGCCGCCGGTATGGTACAGGAGATCCCGTATCGTAACCGGCCGATCGTGGAGGAGATTAAGGATGAGCTGGTGAATGGCGTATGGCCGCAGTTTATCAAACCGACTCCGCTGAATGATAAATATTTCTTGGTGGCCGCTAAATTAGACCCGCAGGATTTATGGGGTATCTATTTGGTGGACGTCTTCGATAACGTGACTTGTTTGCGTAAGGTAGAGGGTGAGGGCTATATCAGTCCGGTTGCCGTACGTAAGACACAGACTCCTCCGGCTATTCCGGACCGTGTGAAATTGAATGACAAAGAGGCTACGGTCTTTATTCAGGATATTTACGAGGGAGAGGGTTTGAGAGGCATTCCCCGGGGTACGGTTAAGTCTCTTCGTCTGCACGCTTATGAGTATGCTTACGTGAAGACTACCTCCGATCATAACTGGCATGGAATCCAGTCCGGTTGGGACATCAAGCGTATGTTGGGTACGGTACCGGTAGAAGAGGATGGCTCCGCTATCTTCAAGATCCCGGCGAATACGCCGATTTCTATCCAGCCGTTAGACAAAGACGGTGTGGCTATCCAGTGGATGCGTAGCTGGTTGACCGGTCAGCCGGGCGAGGTGGTATCTTGTATCGGTTGCCATGAGGACCAGAACCAGATTCCTATTCCGAAACGTGTGATGGCTTCGCAGAAAGCCCCGCATGCGTTGACTCCGCCGGAAGGGGGGACCCGTTCGTTCACGTTCGATCTGGAGATCCAACCGATCTTGGATCGTGCCTGTATCGCTTGCCATAATGGTGAGGGTAAGGCTTTCGACTTGCGTGGGGGCAAGAAGGATAAATTAGGTTATGGCACTTCTTACTTGAATCTGCATCCGTATGTACACCGTCAAGGTGGCGAGGGTGATATGGTGGTTCTTCAACCGTATGAATATCATCCGAACACGAGTGAACTGGTTCGTATGTTGAAGAAAGGGCACTTTAACGTGCAACTGACGGATAAAGAGTGGAAAACCCTTTATAACTGGATTGATTACAACGCTCCGGATAAGGGTTATTTCAATGCGAATGTGCTTTCGAAGGATATCATCCCGTATCAAGGCTTCGACCAGATCAAGCGTCGTAAAGAGTTGACGGATAAGTATGCGAATGGCGCAGGCGTGGATTGGAAGAAAGAGATCTCCGATTATGCCGCTTACTTGAAGGGTAAAGGTGAGATCAAACCGGAGATGCCGGAGAAATTGGCTCCTGTCAAGGAAAAAGAGTTGAAGGTGAAAGGCTGGCCTTTCGATGCGGACCGGATCAAGGCTATGTTGGCTGACGAGAAGGAAACCCGTAAGGAGATCGAGTTGGCTCCGGGTATCAAGATGACATTTGTTCGCATTCCGGCCGGACAATTCGTGATGGGCAGCTATCGTGGGCAATCCGATACTCGTCCGACGGCGAAAGTGAAGATTGACAAAGCTTTCTGGATGGGTGAGTTGGAGGTTACGAACCAGCAATTCAACGTGATTTTCCCGGATCACGACAGCCGTTTCGTGGATCAGCAATGGAAAGATCACGTGGTTCAAGGATATCCCGCTAATAAACCGGAGCAACCGGTAATCCGTGTAAGTTACAATGACGCTATGGATTATTGTAAGAAGCTGAGTGAGAAAACAGGCTTGAACATCACGCTTCCGACCGAGGCGCAATGGGAATGGGCTTGTCGTGCCGGTAGCGATCAAGATTTCTGGTATGGCGATATGAATGCGGACTTCGGCAAAAAGGATAACCTAGCCGACGTAACCACGCTCCTGCTTGCCGTAAGCGGTATCGACCCGCAACCGATGCCTAAGACTTCTTATTGGTACAAATACTATACTTACTTACCGAAAGAGGAAGGCGTGGATGATGGCAATTTGGTTCAGGTGGGTGGTAAGCAATATGAAGCGAATCCGTTCGGTTTGTATTGCATGCACGGTAACGTGGCGGAATGGACTCGTTCAGATTACTTGCCTTATCCTTACAACGAGAAATCGAAAGAGGTCTCCGAGTATAAGGTGGTTCGTGGCGGTTCTTATATCGAGCGACCGAAATTCTCGACGGCTTATACCCGTAAAGGATATTATCCGTACCAACGTGTGTTCAACGTAGGCTTCCGGGTAATTATTGAGGATTAATAGACAAGGTCTATTTATAGATAGATAACATGGATGCGGCAAATTAATCGCCGATTCTTTCAAAAATGATTAATCTGCGTACATTTGTCGCATCAGTGTTATTAATAAATGAGCAAATGAAAACTCTAGAAAGATTTATCTCTTCTTCCGTGACGACTATCGTCCTTCTATTGATCTACGCCTTTGGCTTGGCTATCGCTACTTTTATAGAGAAGTATCATGGTACTGCCGTCGCTAAAGCGCTGATTTACTATTCTCCTGTATTTTTCTTACTCCAATTCTTATTGGTAGCCAATTTCGTGGCTATCGTTATCAAGCACCAGTTACTTAAGCGGCGTAAATGGGGATTGATGGTCACCCATGCCGCCTTTATTGTCATCCTTCTGGGTGCCCTTATTTCCCACCTTTTCGGCGAGGAAGGAATCCTTCACCTGCGTGAGGGAGAGGCTAGCGATCGTATCATGATCCGTACCTCGGACCAGACTCTCTATCATACGCTTCCTTTTAGCGTAGAACTCGTGAAATTTACCTTAACCCGCTATCCCGGCTCTGCCAGTCCCTCTGCTTATGAGAGTGAGTTGCTGGTACATGTAGATGGACAGACTCGCCATACCCGGGTATATATGAATAATGTATTAGACGTGAAAGGCTATCGCTTCTTCCAAGCCTCCTATGATCCGGATGAGCAAGGAACGGTACTTTCCGTGAACCGAGATGTGGCCGGAAGGAATATTACGTATACCGGCTACGTGATTTTAGTGATCGGCTTTATACTTTGCTTGGTAGGCAAGAACTCCCGTTTCATGAAATTAAGCCGTCAGTTGAAAGATTTAAGAGGGGGCGCTCGTAAAACGACCCTGTTAGTAGCGGTTCTTCTTTCCGTAGGGGGCTTGCGGGCGCAAGGTGCTGCCGCTCCCGAGATGAAGGAGGTTATACAGAAATATGCGATAAGTCCGGAACATGCCGCTAAGTTCGGTGCGTTGCCGATCCAATCGGTAAGCGGACGTATGTTGCCGATCAATACATTCTCTTCCGAGGTACTGCGAAAGTTGCATAAATCGGATCAGTTCGGTTCCTTGAACTCGGATCAGTTCTTGTTGAGTGTCTTGGCTATGCCGGATATGTGGGTCCGGGTGCCGTTTATCGCCTTGTCTAATAGTGAGCTGGCCAATTATTACGACCTTACGGATAAGGAGTGTGCCTATATAGAGGTATTCGATAGCCACGGACGCTATAAATTGCAAGAGAAGCTGGAAGAGGCCTACAATAAAATGCCGGCGGAGCGTACCCGCTTCGATAAAGACTTGATCAAGCTGGACGAGCAGGTGAATATCTTCCATCAATTGATCAATTACCAGATGTTGAACCTTTTCCCGAAAGAGGACGATCCGGATCACAAATGGTATGCGCCGGGCGATGATTTGTCGGCGTTTTCCGGAAAGGACTCCATGTTCGTTACCCACATTATGGGCTGGTATTTATCGGAGGTACAGGAAGGATTGAAGAGTGGTGATTGGGAGAAAGCGGACGAGGTAATCGGAATGATCCATACGTATCAGCAAGCCAAGAATAAGACGGTAGACATTCGCCCTGAGAAAATACAGGCCGAGATTAAATATAATCAAATGGATGTATTCCGGCAATGTAAGAAAGGGTACTTGATTTTGGGAGGCTTGTTGCTGATCTTCGCTTTCGTGGCCTTATTCAAGAAGAAAAAATGGGTTACCTATACGACTTGGTTATTGAGTCTGGGCATTTTGGCCGTATTCGTTTTCCATATGTATGGGATGGGAATGCGGTGGTATATCGCAGGTTACGCCCCTTGGAGCAATTCGTACGAGACGATGGTTTATGTGGCTTGGGCTACGGTGTTCGCCGGGTTGTTGTTCGTACGCAAGAGTACGCTTACGTTTGCGTTGGCTACTTTATTCGGGGGGATCATCTTATTCGTGTCCGGCTTGAGTTGGATGGACCCGCAGATCAATCCGCTGGTTCCGGTCTTGAAATCCCCATGGTTGATGTTCCATGTGGCGGTTATCGTGGGAGCTTATGGTTTCTTCGGTATTAGCTGTCTGATCGGCTTGACGAATTTGGTGATGATGAGCGTAAGCGGGGAGAAGAACAGCGTGATGCTCAAAGAACGGGTACGAGAATTGAGTATCGTGAACGAGATGTCACTTTGGATCGGATTGGCCCTGATGACGATCGGTACTTTCTTGGGAGCGGTCTGGGCGAATGAGTCGTGGGGACGTTATTGGGGCTGGGACCCGAAGGAGACGTGGGCGTTGATTACGATGGTGATATATGCGATCGTGACGCATCTCCGCTTGATACCGAAATGCAATAACCTGTGGTTGTTTAATTTTACGTCTATCTTGGCCTTCTATTCGGTGTTGATGACCTTCTTCGGCGTGAATTATTTCTTGAGTGGCATGCACTCTTATGGCCAGAATGACAACGTGAACGGGATATTTATTTATCTTTATCTATCGATCATCCTAGTATTGGGGGCTGGCTTTATATCCTATCGGAAGAGAACGAATTTTAATAATATAATTGTCTAACTATAAATTGAATAGATCATGAGAACATTTAATCACGTAGGAATTGTCACTACAGAAAGTAAAGAAGGGGCGGTTTATAACGAAGGCCTGAGTGTATGGTTGACGGATTACAGCAAGAGTCCGAACCGGATCGAGTTCTTGAAATTCGAGAAAGGCAGCTGCCTACCGGAGTTGGTACAGACCAATGGCCATATCGCTTATACGGTTCCTTGTTTGGAAAAAGAGTTGGAAGGTAAGAAGGTAATCTTCGGCCCGGCTGTTTGCGACGAGCACTTGACGATCGCTTTCATCGAGGAAGAAGGTATCGCTATCGAGATCATGGAACTAAAATAATTCGTAAATCAAAATTCATAAATCTAAAGGAGGATAATACCATGTCAGACATCAAGACAAAATTCATAAATGATCCTGAGAATATTACGGCTGAGTTATTGGAAGGTTATGCGTTAGCGTATCCGAATCAAGTAAAGTTGGCGGCTGAGAATATCGTCGTACGTGCTAACCCGAAAGGCAATGATAAGGTAGCGATCGTTACCTTAGGCGGTTCCGGTCATGAGCCTGCCTTGAGCGGTTTCGTAGGAGAGGGCATGTTGGATTGCTCCGTCGTGGGTGACGTATTCGCCGCTCCGGGTGCCCAACGTTTGTTTCAGGCACTGCAATTGATGGATCGTGAGGCCGGGATCTTGCTGGTCGTATTGAACCATTCCGGCGACGTGATGAGCGCTAATATGGCTTGCCAGTTGGCTGCTCGTAAGGGTATCAAGGTGATGAAATTACTTACGCATGATGATATCAGCGCAGGTATCGGGGCGAATGTAGATGATCGCCGTGGCTTGGCCGGTTGTGTTCCTTTGTATAAGATATTAGGTGCCGCCGCCGAGGAAGGGAAGTCTTTAGACGAGTTGATTGAGATAGGTGAACGCTATAATAAGAACGTGGCTACCTTGGCTGTCGCTATGCGTTCTTGTACGCATCCCCAGAACGGAGGTACGATCACGAATCTTCCCGATGGAATCATGGAGATCGGTATGGGCCAGCATGGCGAAGGCGGTGGTGGACAGAAACCGTTGGTATCCGCCGATGATACGGCAGCGGAGATGGTAGACCTACTTTGCCAGCAGTTACAGCCAAAAGCCGGTGATAAGATGTTGTTGATCATTAACGGCGTAGGCGCTACTACCCATATGGAATTGAATATCATCTTCCGCAAGGCTTATAAGGAATTAGAGGCTCGTGGCTTGCAGGTGGTGGTAAGCCGTATCCAAGAGATCTTGACCGTACAGGAGCAAGCTGGATTCCAGATGATCATGGCGATCTTGGATGAGGACCATATCGATTATTTGAATAACAAACGTGCGGACGCACCTTATTGGACAACCCTAGGTAAATAAATAATATACATGAAACAACTTACTATCGAGGCCTTCAAGGCCATGTTAGACAATGCGCTGAAACAGATCAAGGCACGTGAGGAGGAATTTTCTAAATTGGATGCCGTAATCGGGGATGGAGATCATGGTACCGCTATCGTTGCCGCTATGACTGCCGTGAATAAAAGCGCTCAGTCTGGAACGGAGTTCAAGCAAATGCTTGGTGATATGGGTATGGACGTGATGATGGAAGTGAGCGGATCGACAAGTACCTTGCTCGGCGCTTTCTTCTTGGGTATGAGCGATCATGCAGAGGGAACCGAGTTGGATGCCGCAGGCGTGAAAGCTATGTTCGCCGGTGGCTTGGCGAATGTGCAACAACAAACCCAAGCGAAACGAGGCGACAAGACGATGATGGATGCCTTGATCCCGGCGGTGGAGGCTATGCAGGCTTGTACGTCGGATGATATCAAGGTGGTCTTGAACGCCGGCGCTAAAGCGGCGCTTGAGGGAGCGGAGGCTACGGTACCGATGAAAGCTAACTTTGGCCGTGCCCGTAACTATGGCGAGCGTTCGATTGGTTTCGCTGATAGCGGGGCTACTTCTTGGAGCTGTATGTTCGCTTCTTTTGCTGAGGCGCTATAAAATAATACACAGCGTGAGACGGGGCGTGCCCCGTCTCTATAAAATATAATAATATAACGAATAATAAATATGGCAGATTTAGATGATTTAAGAGAAGGTGCGGACTTCGGTTTAGGCATCAATTGTGAGAACCAGAGTTTCCATGTGAAGGGAGCCGAGAACTTACCTTGGGGTATGAAAGACCGTTTATCCCGTATCTTCAACCCGAAGACAGGCAAGGCGGTTATGCTTGCTTTTGACCATGGTTTCATCATGGGGCCGACTTCCGGTCTGGAGCGTATCGACTTGAATATCGTTCCTTTGATTGAATATGCGGATTGCTTGATGTGTACCCGTGGTATCCTGCAATCTACGATCCCTGCGAATACGACGAAACCGATTTGTCTTCGTTCGGACGCTGGAACGTCTATCCTTACGGATTTGAATGATAATGTATTGATCGATATAGAGGACGCTATCCGTATGAACGTCTCCGCCATGGCGGTTATGTTGGCTATCGGCGACGAGGCGCATGAGGCTAAGACTGTGGCTAACTTATATAAGGCGGTCGATAAGGCTAGCCGCTACAATATCCCGGTAATGGGTGTTACCGCCGTTGGTAAGCAAATGGCTCGAGACGCTCGTTATTTCGGTCTGGCTTCCCGTATCTGTGCGGAGAATGGCGCTAATATCGTGAAGACCTACTATTGTGAGGGCTTCGAGAAGGTAGCCGCCGCTTGCCCGGTTCCCGTGGTAATCGCCGGTGGTAAGAAATTACCGGAGAAGGAGGCGTTGGAATTATGTTATAATGCGATTAACGACGGTGCGGCCGGCGTGGATATGGGACGTAATGTATTCCAGAGTACTTCTCCTGTCGCCATGATCCAGGCGGTTCATGCGGTCGTGCATCAAGGTATCACGCCAGATCAGGGATATGAGTTGTTCCGTGACTTAGCGAAATAAAGAAGAATGAACCAATGTGTCGTTTCGCTAAATGTGTCAATATGCCAATGCGAATACAACACACATGATCTTTTTTTGCAGGGTGGATCCCATGTGTCCATCCTGCTATAATTGGCATATTATCTAATTAGTACATTATTATATACCATGAAAATCTATACTTTTATATTATCCGCATGCCTGCTACTCGTATGTTCCGCATGTCATGAGGCGTCGCATCATCTTTTATTAGGCGGTTCCGGCTGGGACAAGATCGCCATCGTAAACAAGAACACGAAAGAAATTGAATGGGAGCATCCCTTGGAAAAAGGATGGGAATGTAATTCCGTAGCTGTTACTCCCGATCGGAATATCCTTTTTTCCTATTCGAAAGGGGCGAAGCTAATCACACGGGATCATGAGGAGGTCTGGAATATCTCCGCACCGGAAGGGTGTGAGATGCAGACAGCCCGTGTACTTTCCAACGGTAATTATTTATTGGCGTGGTGTGGAAACCCGGCTACGATCATGGAAGTGAACGCAAAAGGAGAGATCCTGTCGAAAACAGATTTCGATACCCGAATTGAGCAACCCCATGCACAATTCCGTCAAGTAAACAAGAATAAGCGGGGCAATTATCTAGTGCCCTTGTTCGCTACCTCCGAGATCCGGGAAATATCCCCGTCCGGTCAATTGCTGAAAAGCGTGAAAGTAGACGGTAACCCGTTTAGCGTGGCTGCGTTGGATAACGGTAATTATCTGGTCGCTTGCGGTGATGCCCATTGCTTCATAGAGCTGAATTTCGAGACAGGAGATATCGTTCGCAAGATGAATGCGAACGATATCGAGGGAGCCCAGCTTTTCTTTGTTGCCCAGTTGCTCCCTAAACGGGACGGTGGTTTGTATATCTGTAACTGGCAAGGCCATGACGGAGAGGCTGCGAAAGGACATTACCCGCAGTTGATTGAGATAAACGGAGCCGGAAAGATGGTCTGGGATTTGAATGATAACGCTACCTTCGGGATGATCTCCTCTATTTGTCCGATCGATTAAAGATATATCCGGATTATTAATTATATTTGTACACCTAAATTCTAAATAAAGCATGGAAGAGAAAAACACGAATGCTACTAAACGTCGAAACCCTGTAACTTGGGTCCCTAGTGTCTATTTTGCTATGGGATTGCCTTTTGTAGTGCTGAACATGGTTACCGTACTCATGTTTAAGGGATTGGATATATCGGATGCCCAGATTGCGTTATGGACCTCGGTTGTCATGTTACCTTGGACCTTAAAGCCTTTATGGAGCCCGTTTTTGGAAATGTATCGTACTAAGAAATTCTTTGTCGTATTGACCCAGTTGTTATCCGGTTGCTTATTCGGTTTAGTGGCTTTGGCGTTAAACTTGCCGAGTTTCTTTGCTCTATCTATCGCATTATTAGGTATTATAGCGCTTAGCGGGGCTACGCATGACGTGGCAACGGATGGCGTTTATATGAAAGAGCTCTCACCGGAGGATCAAGCCAAATATATCGGTTGGCAAGGTGCGTTTTACAATTTGGCGAAGATCGTAGCCACGGGTGGTCTGGTTTATCTGGCGGGTTATATGATGCAATATTTTACCGGGATAGGATTGGAGAAAGAGGCCGTGATATACGCTTGGATGATCGTTATGTTGCTTTGCGGTACGATCATGATCCTGCTTGGTTTTTATCATATGAAGATGTTGCCTTCGGGTGGGAAAGCCGCTACCAGAGAACATTCGTTGAAGGAAAGTATGGCTGAGCTATGGCTGGTCTTCAAGGAGTTCTTCACGAAGAAGTATATCGTGTGGTATATCTGTTTCATCATATTGTATCGTTTTGCCGAGGGTTTCGTGATAAAGATCGTACCTTTGTTCTTGAAAGCTCCGATAGCTGATCAAGGATTAGGACTAACGGAGCAAGAAATCGGTTTGTATTATGGTACGTTTGGGGCGGCGGCGTTCGTGCTGGGTTCTTTGCTTGGTGGATATTATATCTCGGCCAAGGGGTTGCGAAAGGTATTGTTTACGCTTTGTTGTTGTTTCAATATACCGTTTTTGGTATACACGTTCTTGGCGTGTTTCCAGCCTGATAATGGTCTCATTATCGCTTCCGCCATCGTATTCGAGTATTTTGGCTATGGATTCGGTTTCGTGGGCTTGATGCTGTTTATGATGCAACAGGTAGCTCCGGGCAAGCATCAGATGGCGCATTATGCGTTCGCTTCAGGTATCATGAACCTTGGCGTAATGCTTCCGGGAATGATGAGCGGTTTCGTGAGCGACTGGCTAGGTTATAAGTATTTCTTTATCGTGACCTTGCTGGCGATGATCCCTTCATTCTTGGTAGCCTATTTCGTACCGTTCACGTATGACGATAAAGGTAATAAGTTAGTACAGTAATATTTTAATAGGATTAGTTATGGATAATTTGAAAATCGTAGGCGCTCTGCTGCCTGATATGCCTTGGGAAGATCGTCCCGAGGGTAGCAAAGAAGTATTGTGGAGATATTCGAAGAACCCGGTGATTCCTCGTGATATCCTTCCGACATCGAACAGCGTGTTCAACAGTGCTGTTGTCCCTTTCAAAGGTGGTTATGCCGGTGTGTTCCGTTGCGACGATACGAATCGCCGGATGCGTTTGCACGTAGGTTTTAGCGCAGATGCCATTCATTGGAGTATCTCCGAGACAAAACTCGAGTTTGAGTGCGACGACAAGGAGATCGGCGAGTTTGTTTACGCCTACGACCCCCGTGTATGTTTTATCGAGGATCGTTATTATGTGACTTGGTGTAACGGTTATCATGGCCCGACGATCGGCGTGGCTTACACGTTCGATTTCGAGACCTTCCATCAGCTGGAGAACGCTTATCTGCCTTTCAACCGTAATGGCGTGATGTTCCCTCGTAAGATTAACGGAAACTTCGCCATGTTAAGCCGTCCGAGCGACAACGGTCATACTCCGTTCGGCGATATATTCTATAGCGAGTCTCCGGATATGTGTTTCTGGGGTAAACATCGCCACGTGATGTCTCCGGCTGCGTTCGAGGATAGCGCTTGGCAGTGTACGAAGATCGGTGCGGGCCCTATCCCTATCGAGACTTCCGAGGGCTGGTTATTGATTTACCACGGCGTGCTTCGTTCTTGCAACGGGTATGTGTATAGCTTCGGTTCCGCTATCTTGGATTTGGAGCAACCTTGGAAAGTGAAATTCCGCTCCGGACCTTATTTGTTATCCCCGCAAAAGGATTACGAGTGCATGGGAGACGTTCCGAACGTAGTCTTTCCCTGTGCCGCCTTGCATGATCCGGAGACGAAACGTATCGCTATCTATTACGGCTGCGCGGATACGGTAACAGGATTGGCTTTTGGCTATATTGATGAGATTTTGGACTTTACGAAGAAGAATTCTATCATTTAACAGACTCGAGAAGAACAATATACTTTTTGTTAGGTAAAAGAGTAAGAGTTATGACAAAGATACAACAGTTTTTGGCAGATCTGCCCGAGGAGAAGAAAGCCTTGTTTGTCCCTGTTTTCGGGAGCATGGAGAAATTTTATACGGTAGTTTACTTGATCGCCCGGAATGAGCACGTCACTGATCAGGAGAAGCCAGATCGTTATGAGGATCGTTTACAGGTGATTCGCCAGATACGTAACCGGGTGGAGAAACTAGTTTCCTCGTATGGCTTGGACGGAGGGGAGATCGTAGCCGATATCGCCAGCGACTATTTTGAGGATTATGTCAATTACAAAGAGCCGGAGCTAGACATTACGAATGATGAGTTTATCGCTATCCTCCAGAAAATATAGGAGATAAATATAATTTTATTGTGTGATAGTATCTTTTTGATTGTGAAAAAGCAATCTTGTAAGTCTAAAATGAAAAACAAAAGCTTGTAAGGTTGCTTTTTGTTTTATTATTCTTAACTTGCGGCATCATTATTTAAAAATGTAGGCAGATGATGCAAGAGTTGAATAACTTACTATCCCTTATTGACGCTCATTTTGGAGGATCACAATGGTTTGTTTTTCTATTACTGGGAACCGGATTGTTCTTTACGGTCTATCTTCGGTTTCCGCAATTGCGCTTTTTCGGGCATGCGATCAAGGTCGTGCGGGGGAAGTACGACAATAAGCAAGACATAGGAGATACCTCCCATTTCCAAGCGTTGGCAACTGCTCTTTCGGGTACGGTGGGGACCGGTAATATCGCCGGTGTCGCTCTGGCCATACATCTAGGTGGTCCTTCTGCCTTGTTTTGGATGTTGATGACGGCGTTCTTGGGTATGACTACCAAGATGGTAGAGGTCACCCTTTCCCATAAGTATCGTGAGCAGACGGAAGATGGTACGATTTCCGGCGGTCCGATGTATTATATGAAGCATCGTTTGCATATGCGTTGGTTGGCAGGACTTTTTGCGGTCGCTACTATTTTCTCCTCTTTCGGTACGGGTAGTCTGCCACAGGTAAATAGCATCTCGAACGCTATGTTTTCGGCATTCGGTATTCAGCAATATATTACAGGGGCGGTTTTATCGGTCTTGCTGGGATTGATCGTGATCGGGGGAATCAAGCGTATAGCGCAGGTTACCGAGAAGTTGGTGCCTTTTATGGCGGTCGTCTATCTACTCGGTGCCTTCAGCATATTGGCCTATAATTACCAACATATCCTACCTTCGTTTATCTCTGTTTTCTCGAATATCTTTTCCGGTACGGCGGCTACGGGTGGTTTCTTGGGAGCGACGGTTGTCTGGGCTTTTAACCGAGGTGTGAACCGTGGATTATTCTCGAATGAGGCGGGGCAAGGTTCCGCTCCGATCGCTCATGCGGCAGCCAAGACGGAAGAGCCGGTATCCGAGGGTATGGTCGCTTTATTGGAGCCGTTCATCGATACGATCGTGATTTGTTCGATAACCGGCTTGGTTCTATTGTCATCCGGTACTTGGCTGAAAAAGTTTGAGAATAAGTTTCAGCAGGCGGATACGGTAGTCTTGTCCGGTGCTTATCATGAATTGGACCCGGACGGTAAATCCGCAGTGTCGGAGCATGTACTAGGGAATAAGCCCCTGCCTTTTTATACAGGCTCCTTGGAGGTCCGGAACGGACAGATCCTAAATACGGATATAACGTTACTACACGCACGCTCCTTTGCGGATAGCGTGCGGGTCAAGGAAGGGAAGTCGTTGTTTAGCGGTACGCTCCCAGTACGTGACGGACGTATCGAGTTGCCTATGAATAAAGAGCGTGCGGTGTATTTAACCGGTAAGTCGCTGCTTCATTCCGCCCCCTTGTCTACGGAGGCGTTTAAGAAAGGTTTTTTAGGGGATTGGGGGCAGTTTATTATTCCGTTTTCCCTGTTGTTGTTTGCGTTTTCTACAACGATAGCATGGTCTTACTACGGTGATCGGGCGGTGACCTACCTTTGGGGAACGAAATATGTCCGTGTCTACCACGTAATCTATATTGTCGGATTTTTCTTGGCCTCGTTCACGGATACTACTATTGTTTGGACATTATCCGGTATCACCGTGGCTTTGATGACGCTCCCGAACTTGATTGGTATCTTGCTGTTACATAAGGAAGTGAAAAACTCTGTCAATAAGTATTGGCGACGGATGAAAGAGAAGTTATGAATGTCAATAACATTTTTTGTGTATAATACGCTTTGTATGTGTTTAATAACACCTATCTTTGCTAATTGCCGGAATTTTAGGTTCTGGGTATTCGTTGAGAAGAGTAATGATTGAGAGTTGGCAAAGTTTTATTGAATGAAGTATTTTACAAAGTTAATACGCTGGATATCCTCACAGGAGCATTTATATTTCTTATTTGCCCTGTTATTTATCATCCCAAACTGTGTGTTCTTTTTTACGGAACCGCTTCCCGTTACGGTCGGTATCGCCTCGTTGCTGATACCTTTGGCCTTTTGGATGGGTGTTTTGTTAGTGGCCCGTAAACCGGGGATCGTGGTTTGGTGCCTGTTGCCGAAGGTTATATTAGACGGAGGGCAGTTGGTGCTTCTTTACCTTTTCGGGCAGTCCGTGATAGCGGTTGATATGTATTTGAACCTTACCAGCTCGAACGCTTCCGAGGCTAGCGAATTATTGGGGAATATCATTCTGGTGATCGGTTGCGTATTCTTTTTCTATACATTGCCTACGCTGGTGCTCGCTTATCGTTCGATACGGCAGAAAGAGAAATTGCGAAATTCTTTCCGGAAGAAATGGGCCAAGATCAGCCTAGGCATGTTTGTCATGGGCTTGATCCTTTGCTTCCTGTCTCCTTTGCAAGATCACCGGTTCTCATGGAAGGACGATGTGTATCCGGCTAACGCCCTATACAATTTATATTTCGCCATAAATAAGGCGGAGAGGAACCGTAAGTATCATATTACTTCCGCCGACTTTAAGTTCGACGCCACTAAGCCGGAACAAGCTGAGGGAAAACGGGAGATCTACGTCTTGGTAGTGGGAGAGACCTCCCGTGCTATGGAATGGAGCCTTTACGGATACGAGCGCAAGACGACTCCCCGTATGGAGGCTTTAGACGGATTGGTGCATTTCACGGATGTGGTGACGCAATCGAATAATACGCATAAAAGTGTCCCCATTATCCTGTCCGCTGCCAGCGCCGAGAATTATGGAGTCCTTTACGACGAGAAAAGTATCGTAACCGCTTTCAAAGAGTCTGGTTTCCGTACGCTCGTGATCGCCAACCAGAAACTAACGACCTCGATGATCGGCGCTTTTTACCGGGAGGCAGATACCTTTATCGATATGAGCGCATTTAATACGGGTTCTACGCTAACCTCCTTGCACGATGCGGCGATCCTGCCTTATCTAAAGAAGGAACTGGATAAAGAGGACGGTAATCTTTTCGTAGTACTGCATACTTATGGCTCGCATTTTAATTACCATGAACGTTATCCGAAGGAGTTCCGTTTCTATAGGCCGGATAAGGCGGAGGGAATTCGTGCCTCGTATAAAAAGGAGTTACGGAACGCTTATGATAATTCCATCCACTATACAGATTACGTGCTGGGGGAAATCGTGGATATGTTGGCGAAGACAAATGCTCCGGCATCCATGCTTTACTTAAGCGATCATGGAGAGGATATCTTCGATGATTCCAGAGCCCGTTATCTGCATGCTTCTCCGATACCGACCTATTACCAGTTGCATATCCCGTATGTGATCTGGTTCTCGAAGGCTTACCGGGAGTCATATCCCCAGAAATATCTGGAAGCGCAGGCACACGAGACTTATCCGGTTAGCACGAACAGCGTATTCCATACGATGCTTGATATAGCCGGTGTGCGGACTCCGGTGGCCGATTCCACGTTTGCCTTAACGAATCGTGCCTTCAAGGTACGTGACCGTATGTATCTGGGAGACCATGACGACCCGATCCCATTTTGGAAAGTCGGCTTAAAAAAGCAGGATTTTGAGATGATGGATAAATGGGATATCGCTTATGATAGGAATTAGACTGATCTCAACCGTATATGAAAGAACAAAGCGGACATATTACTAGCAAGGTGATATTAGGCTATATTTTGCTGATTACCATTGCGGTCTGCTCGGTCGCTTACATTTATAATATAGTAGAGAAAGTGGCCGAGGAGGACGAGCCGGATCATCAGGCACGCCGGAAGGTGTACTTGGTCACCAATACGCTCTCCTTGCTCTATGAAAGCGAGGCGTTGGGGCAGTTGGTAGGCATGCCCCAGAACGAGTTCCGCCACTTCAATCGTACGTTGAATAAGGCCCATAATAACATGGATTCGTTGAGGACCTTGGTGACGGACTCCATGCAACTCCTGAAAATAGATACGATCGACATACTGCTGGAGCGTAAGCGATGGAATACCCGTCGTTTGCTTGAGACTTGGCAGGAAGCGAACACGGAGCGTCTTTATACGGAGAATATTGAGAAAATAATTGCCGTCCGGGATACGATCGTAAACGAGGTGCAGGTACAAGAGCGGGTAGAGGTCAAGCAAGATACGGTGGTAGTTCCCCGTAAGAAGCGGGGATTCTTCAAGCGTTTGGCCGACGTGTTCTCTCCCGGCAAGGAAGATACCAGCATCGTGGTGAACACGACCCGGGAGATCGTTACCGATACGTTGGTGAACGCTTATAATCCGACCGATACGATTGTCAGCGTGCTGAAAAGCATCCAAGACAGTGTGGCTTGGCAACGGCAACAACTGATGGATCAGTTGTTGGAAAGGGCTTCTAACTTACGGTATAACAATAGCGTGATTACCCGGGAGATCAACCAGATGCTCCGTAATATCGAGGAGGAGGAGATGGAGGCGTCGCTGGAAAGGGTCTATAAGAAGCAGGTACTATTAAGGGAGACCTCCCATTTGATCGCCGGAATCGCGATCGTCTCCGTGGTAATCGCCTTTCTGTTCCTCTTCTTTATCTCACGGGATATCTCACGAAGTAAATATTACCGTATGCAACTGGAAAAGGCGAAACAGGTCGCCGAGAGCTTATTGCGAAGCCGTGAGAAGCTGATGTTGACGATCAGCCACGATATACGGGCTCCGCTCTCTTCCATCATCGGATATATCGAGCTTTTGCTGCGCCGCCATCCGGACGAGCGTCAGCGATATTATCTGGAGAACATGAAAGGTTCCTCGGATCATATCCTTTCCTTGGTGAACGACCTGTTGGATTTCCAGCGGTTGGAGTCCGGCGAGATGGAGGTGCATAGCGTTCCCTTCCGTGTCCCGGCCTTGTTCGACGAGATCTATACCAGCTTCCGGCCGATAGCGGAGGCGAAAGGCTTGCGGTTTGTCTTGAACCTGAAACCGGAGGAGACCGGGCAAGTCTATATGGGCGACCCGATCCGTATCCGGCAGGTCGTAGGAAACCTCTTATCCAACGCTATCAAGTTCACGGAAGCGGGGCGAGTCGTTCTCCTCGTCTCCCTCCAAAAACTTTCAATTATCAATTATCAATTATCAATTACCGTCAGCGATTCCGGTCCGGGCATCCCGAAAGAGGAACAAGAGCGGGTATTCGGGGAGTTTACTCGCCTTGCCGATACGGAAGAGGCGGAAGGTTTCGGTCTGGGCCTCTCCATCACCCGTAAGCTTCTGTCCTTGATGAACGGTACGCTTGCTTTGGATAGTACCCCGGGGAAAGGCAGTGATTTCACGATCTTGCTACCTCTTCCCTTGGCTGATAACCAATCTTTGCCGGACGTAACGGCGGAGGCTCCGGATGCCGGTGGGGCCGAGGCTTTACCCTTGTTTAGGGGGCAAGATGTCTATTGCCTTCTGGTTGATGACGATCCTCTACAACTGGCCTTGACGGAGGAACTCTTGAAGCAGAGTCACGTGCAGGTGGTAGGTTGTACGAATCCGCATAACGTCCTCGAGCTATTGCGGAACACCGTATTCAACGCCATTATCACCGATATACAGATGCCGACGCTGGATGGCTATCATTTACTGGAGCGGATACGTACGTCCGGTATCCCCGGAACGGATGAGATCCCGGTGATCGCCCTATCTGCCAGTATCGCCAAGGAGCACGAGCATTATCTGGAGGCTGGTTTCACGGGTTTCTTGAACAAGCCGTTTACCGCCGCCCAATTAATCTCCTTGCTGAATGAGTTGCTGACACTTCATCTGGAGGCAAAGAGCGAGTTGAATTTCTCTTCGTTGACCGCTTTTGCCGGAGAGGATCCGGAGGCCTCAGCCTCTATACTGAAAACCTTCTCGGAGGAAACCCGCAAGAGCATCGACTTACTTCGGGATGCGTTAGAGGGAAAAGACCGGGAGGAAGCCTCCCGGATATCTCATAAGTTGATTCCCCTGTTCACGATGCTGGGGGCCAATTCATTGGTACAACACCTGCGGATCTTGGAGAAGAATGATGAGGAACTGACCGATTCCGGCTGGTACCACCTGCTGGGCGAGGTAATCGAGCAAGCGCTTGCTATCGTGAAGGATGCGGAGTCCGCCATCGGGTAATCTTGTGGAATCCGGTGTGGAATAAATACCCATCCGTGGAATGCCTTTCCCCATGCTTTTGAAATAAAATTCCACTTTATAGAAACAAAATTTATCTATTACTTGTTAAAGGATAAGTAGTTAGATATTCATTATCGTGCGTTTCGCTGGCTTTGGCATGATATTCGCTATCTATTTAATGAAATCGCAAGTGGGCGTTTCTACATTTAAACCGTTAAAAACAAAAGTCATGAATTTATTCATGGCGAAAGATTAAGTCCTGAGTATTCAATTTAAGTCTGCAAAAGAAAAAGGCATCCTTTCGAGGATGCTTTTTCTATTTAGTTTCGTTACTTTTGCCACGAAATAATAAAATCTACTGAATCATATCATGGAACACGCACTACAATCCCGACCTCGTATCGAGGTGGTCGACGCATTACGAGGATTTGCCGTTATGGCTATTATCCTATTGCATAATATCGAGCATTTTAACTTGTATAATTTTCCGGAGGCTACTACCGATTTTATGAAAGCCTTGGATAAAGGGGTATGGGATACCTTGTTCTTCCTCTTTTCCGGGAAGGCGTACGCTATTTTCGCCCTGCTGTTCGGTTTTAGCTTCTTTATCCAGTTTGATAACCAAGCGAGGAAAGGGAAGGACTTCCGGCTTCGTTTTTTCTGGCGGTTGGTGCTCCTATTCTTTATCGGTTGCTTCAACGCATCGTTCTTCCCGGGGGAGATCTTGGTGCTTTATTCGATCTTGGGTATTGTGTTGATACCGGTTTGCAAGTTGAGTAATAAGGTGGTATTGGCGATCGCCGTGTTTTTGATGCTACAGCCTATGGAATGGGGTAAATTCATGTATGCCTTGATGCATCAGGAATATGTGGCATCCAAGGAACAATGGCTGGTGCACTGTATGCGGATCTATCCGTATATGGAAGGTACCAGCTTTTGGGAAATGGTCAAGTCCAATCTGTGGGACGGGCAGCTGTATAGCCTTCTCTGGGCTTGGAGCTATGGACGTTTCTTCCAGACATCGGCTCTCTTTATGCTGGGCATGTTGTTGGGACGCAAGGGATTGTTTGTCGATCCGGAGAAGCACCGGACGTTTTGGACAAGGACCTTTGTTATCGGGGTAGTTTGTTTCATTCCCCTCTATTATCTGTCCCTTTCCCTACCCGGTTTGCTGGAGCGTACCGAAGAGCTTCGCCCGATGAGCACGATCGTGTCTTCCTTGCGTAATTTCTCGTTCATGTGCGTATTGGTATCCTCCTTTATCTTCTTGTGGCAGTGGAAGGCGCCGCATAAGGTGCTTCACGGGCTTGTGCCTTACGGGAAAATGAGCTTGACGAATTACCTCACGCAATCGATGGTAGGCTCTTTCATCTATTTCGGATACGGTTTATCCCTGTATGACGATCTGGGGACGACCGCCAGCTTCGCCGTAGGAATCCTTCTTTTCATTCTCCAGCTAGGTTTTTGCCACTGGTGGTTAGCCCATCATAAACAAGGTCCTTTCGAGGGAGTATGGCGTAAAGCTACGTGGATGTTTTCTTGATTCGTTTTATTTATTTACCTTTGTGGTTACTATAAATAATCTGAGTGGGTATGTTGTCGATTCTAATCGTTGAAGATGATATAACTTTTTCCTTGATGCTTACCACATGGCTGGGTAAGAAAGGGTTTGTCGTAAGATCCTCGTCCTCTGTTTCCGATGCTAAACGGAGGCTGGGGGAGGAAGCGTTCGATTTGGTTATATCGGATTTACGCCTGCCGGATAGTGACGGGATCGACTTATTGAAATGGCTGAAGAATACCCATCCTTCCTTACCCCTTATCATGATGACCAGTTATGCGGAGATACAAACGGCGGTTCAGGCGATGAAGCTGGGGGCGGCGGATTATATTGCCAAGCCGCTGAACCCGGATGAGTTGCTGGGAAAGATCAAGGAACTTGTGTACGTGGAGGAGAAGGCTCCGGCGAGAGTCCCGGTTTCTTCGGCCCCGGATCTTTATATCGAGGGGCAGAGCCAAGCGGCCCGCCAGCTTTATGAGCATGTGCGTTTGGTGGCTCCGACGGATATGTCGGTATTGGTGACCGGCGCTAGCGGTACCGGTAAGGAGTATATCGCCCGTCGGATCCACGAGCAAAGTAATCGTAGCAAGGCTCCGTTTGTCGCCGTGGATTGCGGCGCTATCCCCAAGGAATTGGCGGCTTCCGAGTTCTTCGGCCACGTGAAAGGTTCTTTTACGGGGGCGATCGAGAACAAGACCGGGGCGTTTGTGGCGGCTCAAGGCGGTACGATATTTTTGGATGAGATCGGGAACCTGACGTATGAGGTACAGGTTCAGCTATTGCGTGCCCTACAGGAGCGCAAGGTAAAGCCGATCGGGAGCAATCAGGAGATCGCTATCAACGTGCGCTTGATATCCGCGACGAACGAGAACTTGCGGCAGGCGATCGAGAAAGGAGATTTCCGTGAGGACCTGTACCATCGTATCAATGAGTTCACGATCCGTATCCCGGACTTGAAAGAGCGAAAAGAGGATTTGCTCTTGTTCGCCAATCATTTTCTCGATCTGGCGAATAGCGAGCTCCAGAAAGATATCATCGGTTTCGACAACGATACCATGCAATTGTTCCAATCCTATTCTTGGCCGGGTAACCTGCGGCAGATGAAGAACGTTATCAAGTACGCTACCTTATTGGCGACCGGTCGATACATCACCCGCAAGGAACTCCCGGAGGAACTGACGGAGAACCTCTCTTCGCACCCCAACATCCAGCTTAAGAACGTGGAGCATGAACGTGACCTTATCCGTAAGGCCCTCCAAGAGTGCGGCAATAATAAGACCCGTGCGGCCCAGTTATTGGGCATCGACCGGAAGACGCTTTACAATAAGTTGAAGATTTATCAGTTGGATTGAAAATCCCGTGTTTTATGTGAGTGCTTAAGGCCTATTGGAAGCCTCTGGCTTGTATGATGGGTCTGTTGCGAAATAGAAGCTTATTCTGACTATTTGCTTCATATTATACGAATATGTTGACATACCCTTCGTGCGAAAGTGACAAGATAATGAGATAGGCGTGGTAATAAACACGCTTTTTCTTGAAAAAGGGGCCGATTTTGTACACGATAGGTGGCGAAACCTGTTGCGATAGGTCGTATTGCCCAATGCCGATACTCGCATTAGGCATTATGAGCGGCCGTGCATAGGGTTATGAGTACTCATGAATGGGCATTCTTACCGTGTTATACCCCTATTGTAACATCGCTTTTTCCCTTTTCTTGCCTCAAAATATGAGATACGATGAATTGATTTCGCTGGAGCGAGAGGCTGTTTTTCTGTATTCGTCTGTCAACGAGACAAATGCTGCTTTTTCTTCTCGTACTTGGAAACGAGCCGTACCTTTGCCCGAAAAAATCGATTCTCCGAGACTTTAGTTTTCATTTTGTCAAATTGCCAGATGGTATGTTATTGCCAAGAGAAGATCATTAGGGGCCTTCTCCACATCGACACCAACTGCCCTTGCCGGGAACAGGAGCTTTGGCTGATAAGCTGATTGAATGGTTGGAGTAGGGTGAATAGTCTTTTGTTATTCTTTTTTAACATGATGTAAAATAAATATGTCCTATTTATCAAGGATATTTTCTTTAGATTATTATTAATTATAGTTAATTGATGTAATAGTATTTGTGTGTTTAAGAACTTCGCATTATAATAAAACCTACCTTTGTTGTCAACAATGTTCAATAAGTTGATTAAAATATACAACTTCTTTTTTCAAAACGGTGTTATAGGGTAATATTTAATGTTTAAGCATATGAAGAGATGTATTTTTACGAAAGTAAAGTTTATGGCACTGTTCCTGTTTGCGGTGCTGATGACCGCATGTACAGCGGACGTGTACGAGCCGAAGCCGGATCCCGATCCAAAGCCGGGACCGGACGAGAGTACAAATGGTATTCCGAATGATTTTGATTATTCAACAAAGGCTAGCCATAAATTGACTGTTAAAGTCTTGGATGAATATGAGGGGAAACGTTATTATACGATAGAAGTATTTGGTTCGGACCCTATCACTGATCCTAATTCTGTTTTCTATGTTGGAGGTAAAACAAACTCAAGGAATCCATTTATTGTTGATTTGGCTTTACCTAAGACTCAAGAATATATTTATATTAAGAAAACGGATGCGCAAGGGTATAGTACTGTTGTAAGCTTAAAGGTGAAAGAAGGCGATTTATTATTGGATTATACGGATCCAGTTATTACAAAATCTTTTTTGCGTAGTGACAGTGGGGTTAGTGATCAAGAAATAACACGTTGGCTCACCCCGCTTTCGGAGAAGGAAATTGAGAAGTTGGATAAAAAAGCTGAGATGAAAGATGTAATAGAGCTACGGAGTGGTATGACTCTTGATAAAAATAAGAGTTATAAAATTACGAGCGGAAAGGTCAACAATGTCGTTTTCCCTGATAACGAGAACTACACTCTTTATATTTTTAGCGGCGCTACCTTGGATTTAGCTTCTTCAGCCTCACCATTGACAAAAAACAGTCAAATTGTAGTTTTTCATGGAGGTCAGATAATTGGCTCTAAGGCTGTTCTGAAAATTGATGGAAATTCTCAATTGGTTAATATGGGTAAAGTAGATATTAATAGAATAGAAACTCTACCTTCGCCACATAGTTCAATTTATAATCATACGAATTCGGAAATTACTGTAAACTCAATGCATTTGAATGGAGGTGAACTTCATAATCATTGTTTGGTAAAGGTTGGTACTTTCTCTTTTGATGGATCTGCTTCCGGATTATATTTAAATCGGGGTTCTTCTGTAATTTCCGGGAATTTTATATATGGTTATGATACGAAAATATCGATGGCGGAACATTCCTTGTTTGAGACAGATGCGTTGAATCCAGCTCAAACAGGTCCTGTATCCTTAGTTGTAGAGGATGCGGATGCCAATCAATATGGAGATGGGAATAGTGCCAAATTGTTTAAGGTGAATGGTGTATTGGATTATACATCTGTTCAGATAACAGGCTTTTTCTGGAGTGATTTATATACTTATGCGCAAAGTGAAGTAAATTATTCAGCTAATAAGAATGGTGCGTTAAGAGTGGTTGGCAATAAATGCCCTGTAAATATATCCGGTGATTGTTTTGGTGATATCAATTACAGTAAAGATGAGCCTTTTACAGACGAATCCGAGACGCCTGAGTATAAACCTGAATATGATAAGACAGAAGCTTATGTCTATTTATTTGAAGACAATTGGCCTAATTTTGGTGACTATGATATGAATGACTTGGTTATGATTGTCAGCATCATAAATACGACAGAGGCTAGCAGTGAAGGTATTAATGCAAAAACTGTATATTTATCAACAAGTGTTAGGGCTGTAGGTGCAACGAAATCTTTATATGCTTTTGCGAAGATCCAAGGAACAGACAAGGTTATTAATTTATTGGAAGGAAAAGAGGCGCATGAGTTCATGAATAGCGATTTAGGTCAAATAATAAATACATATAATAATACTTGTGAAGCACGTGAAAGCTTGATAGAAGTAGATGTGAATGGCATGAGCGGAGTTGTGAATGCTAACAACTTAAACGTTTTTATTGTTTGGGGTGATCCTAATAAGAATAAAAAGAACGAGGTCCATATAGCTGGTTTTTTAGGGACGGAACAAGCAGCCACGGCCTTAACAAGTGATGAATATTATCGATATAAGTATAATGAGAATATTGATAATTCAACAGAGGAATTTAATAATATGATGTGGGGATTGATGATCCCTAAATCATCTTTTGATTCATATCCTAGAGAAGGTATTTCTATTATGGATGCATATCCTCAATTTATGAATTGGGCCAAGTCTGGAGGAAAAGATGTTTTGGATTGGTATACTTTAGGTGTCAATGATCTTCTTTACCAAGGAGATTCTGCTAAAGATAAGTGATCATAGCATCTAAATGATAATTTTATTTGTCGTAAACAGTAAATAGATTTAAGAATAAAAACGGATTGCGGGAACTTTATCCTTAGCAATCCGTTTTTCATTTCTATTAATCCAGCATCAAACTCATATAAGCCATTCTCCCCTGATAATCCATCAGCTGTCGTGTGAGCGTTTGGTTATCCATTTGTTCCAAGTCTTTTTTGGAGACGGGGCTTTCGTGTTGTTTGGATAGCCAGAGGTGGATCATGCGCTTCGTGTCGATGATGCGGGCCATACCCATAGGTAAGGTACCCGGAGGGGTGGGAGGGGTATTGACCGTCGCTTGCGATATGTTATTTTGCAGGGTAAGCTCTTGCAATAGTAATTCCTTGATCTCTTCCGAGTCGTAAAGAAGTTCCTTGATAAAAAGCATTTTGTCGGACGGCGCTGTACCCGCCTCAAGAGGCAACGCGAAAGCCATGCCAACCACCTTCTCGTTCTCGTCCAAGGCTGTGTACATTCCTCCGTTATCTAATTGCAGATCCCGGAGTATCGTGATGAAATCATCCTGCGAGTGCAAGATACAGGAAGGGCGTTCACGTAATTTGCGGTTGAAATAAGCGAACAATTCGTCGGTTGTCGGTACCTCCGGTTGGATAACCGTTATCTTCGGGAGTTGAACCGGCGTATTCGGGCGGATATACGTCTCCACGGAATAATCGAATGCCTCGGTATAACCCTGTTCCCGGTAATAGTCGAATAGCCAAGGATCGGCAGGGATCAAGGCGGAGATAGCGATCTCACGCCGTTCCATTTCCTCGAATGTCTCTTGCAAGAGTTGTCGCATAAGCCCTTGCCCCCTTTCTTCCGGAGCTGTGCACGCCCCGGAGATATAGCCTACCGAGATCTCGGTACCCAAATAAGTCATCGTATAAGGAACTATCTGCAAGGCAGATACTATTTTACCGTCCTTCTCGATGGTCATTGCGTTCTCGTCCTTGTAAACACGATCAAAATAAAGGCTGATAAATGCCTCAGAATCCCCGAAGCAGGTACGCCATAAGTTTACGATTTGTTGTTTCTTGTCCATAATTTATTTAGTTTGCGTAAGTTGCTTTTTTATTGCGGCACTCTTCTCTAATAGTATGGTAGGCTGATAAGAAAGCTTCGCTTGGCGCAACCCCGGTATGCCGAGATCCTCCTCCCGGTTCACGTATGTATACTGTTCCGGAAGGTGAGAAGCAAACTCTTGGTTAATCACCGTATAGGCACCATCGAAATTCACGTCCGCTTTCTCCACGTGAACCCCGAATGTATTATGATTGATGGGTGCCCCGAAAGAAAAAGCGATAATCTCGTTATCAACCCGGAGAGCGCCACCGATCAGGCCTAGGCTGTCAAAATAATGTAAGGCATAGGTAAGGGAGCGACGTTCGTCATTAAGCTCTTCCTCGTCATTATCTCCATTGTTCGCCTTATACCATTTACATTCCAGTTTCAGGCATTGGGGGACGATATCCGGCGTGATAGGGACATACTCGTACGAATATTGTTTCTTGAAATTATTGATATGATTACGTTTGGATTGGTATTTCTTACCCCGTAAGGTCGCTAAATCCTCCCGTAAATAAATGTAATCGAAATAATCTCGTTCTGGGATATAAAAAAAGCTTCCGGGAAGTGCGCTTTCCAGTTGCTCCTTGGCGTCGGGGGTGATACCCAGCATACAGAGTGGATGTCCATATTTTAAGGAATCCTCTTCCAACAAGCGAACGGCACCCGTTAGATCTCCACTCCCGACAGGCATCATATAGGCGAAACGGCTCTTGTCCTCGATCATGAAACGGATTAATAAATAGCCATCCACGATAGCGAATTCGCTGTCATATAAGAAACGCCAACTGCACATGTTCGCGAATGAGAAATCACAATTGCGATAATCGCTGGGAAATGTAAATGAGGTTATGATCTCTTTGTCTTCTAACCTAATCGGTTTAAACGGTATATCCATAAATTTTCTTGTACTGTTTTACAAACTGCAAATATAAAACTAAAATGCGTGTGCGAATGTTTAGAATGGGAATAATAAAGGTAATATAAATACCATAATGATTCCCATCACGATTTGTAAAGGCAATCCCACCTTTACATAGTCCATAAATGTATATTTTCCGGTGGACTTAACGAGTGCGTTGGGTGGGCGTAGAGAAGGGGGAGGCGAAGCATATTGTTCGTTGTTTTCTTGTTTCGGGAAAAATGGCTAAACTTATAGGTTGAACAGCCATTTTGTAAAATAGGGGCTGGAGCTATTTTTGCAATATGAAATTCGCAACAATTAGGTTAAAACGAATGTTGTTTTAATGTCTAACGAAAAGAAGATAAATCAGAGATGAAAAAGTACGATGCGATTATTATTGGTTTTGGGAAAGGTGGAAAAACCTTGGCGGCGGATTTGGCCAACCATGGATGGAATGTAGCTGTGGTGGAGCGTTCGACGGGTATGTACGGAGGTACTTGTATCAATATCGGCTGTATACCGACGAAAGCGCTTGTACATTACGCTCAAGTGACAGGGTATCGCAGACCTTCTACCTTCGAGCAATATGCGGAGGAGTTTAAACAGGCGATCCTCGCCAAGGAGAAACTGACCTCTTTGCTTCGTGAGAAGAATTTCAAGAATCTGGATGATCGGGAGACCGTAACGGTCTATACCGGAGAGGCTTCTTTTCGTTCCCCTTATGAGATTGTCGTGAAAACGGATACGGACTCTTTCTTGCTGGAAAGCGAGAAGATATTCATCAATACCGGAGCCACGACGATTATTCCTACGATAAGCGGTATCGAGGATAATCCTTACGTATATACAAGTACTTCCATTATGGAACTGGAGAAACTGCCACGGCATCTGGTTATTGTCGGAGGCGGATATATCGGGCTGGAATTCGCTTCCATGTTCGCCGGTTTTGGGTCGAAGGTAACGATCTTGGAGGCAGGGGAGGTATTCATCCCTCGTGAGGACCGGGACATCGCCGATTCGGTGAAGTCTACGCTAGAGAAAAAAGGGATCGCCATTCATTTGAATACGGTCGTGCAGACGATCGAGCAGGATGCCGAGCGGGCTGCGGTGATCTGCCGTAACGCTATCTCGGGAGATACCTTGCGGCTGGATGCTGAGGCGGTGCTTTTGGCTACCGGCCGTAAACCGAATACGGAAAGCCTAAATCTGCAGGCCGCCGGAATACAGACGACTAATCGTGGCGCTATCGAGGTGGATAGTAAGTTGCGTACCAATATCCCTAATATCTGGGCGATCGGGGATGTACATGGCGGATTACAATTCACCTATCTGTCTTTGGATGATTACCGTATTATCCGGGAAGAGCTGTTTGGTAATGGTTTCCGGAGCTTGGACGATCGGGAAGCAGTGGCTTATTCCGTATTCATCGATCCTCCGTTGGCCCATGTCGGGTTGAACGAGACGCAAGCCCGTAAGATGGAGAAAAATATAAAGGTGGCCAGCCTGCCCGCCGCCGCCATGCCTCGTACCCGTACCATCGAGCAGACGGATGGCTTACTGAAAGCCGTGGTAGATGCGGATACCGGGAAGATCCTAGGATGTACCTTATTCTGCGCCGAGTCCAGCGAAGTCATAAATACGGTTAGCTTGGCGATGCGTCTCGGGCAAGATTACACATTCCTTCGGGATTCGATATTCACCCATCCGTCGATGAGTGAGGCTTTAAATGATCTATTTGGATTAATAAAATAAAAACATAAATATGAAAACATCAAATATTGGATTAATCGGCTTGGCCGTGATGGGCGAGAACCTTGCGTTGAATATGGAAAGTAAGGGGTTCGCCGTATCCGTTTATAATCGTACAGCGCCGGGAGAGGAAGGCGTGGTAGACCGCTTCATGAGCGGTCGTGGAAAAGGAAAGAATTTTATAGGAACCCATACGATACAGGAATTTGTTGAGTCTATCGAGCGTCCTCGCAAGATTATGCTGATGGTAAAAGCGGGTGCCCCGGTGGATGAGCTGATGGCTCAATTGATTCCTTACTTATCACCCGGCGACGTGATTATTGATGGTGGTAACTCGGATTTCCATGATACGGAACGCCGGGTGAAGGAGATGGAGGCGCATGGGATGTACTTCGTAGGTACCGGAATCTCCGGAGGCGAGATCGGTGCCTTGTACGGACCTTCCGTGATGCCGGGTGGTTCGCCTGCTGCTTGGCCTTTGGTGAAGGATGTCTTGCAAAGCATCGCCGCCAAGTTGGACGACGGGACGCCTTGTTGCCAATGGATTGGTCCGGGTGGAGCCGGCCATTTCGTGAAAATGGTACACAATGGTATCGAGTATGGAGATATGCAGTTGATTTCCGAGGCGTATTCCTTATTGAAGAATCGTCTGGATCTGGACAATGAGGCCTTGGCTCGTATCTTTGAGGATTGGAACACGGGAGAGCTGGATAGCTACCTGATCGGTATTACGGCCGATATTCTCCGCTTCAAGGACGAGGCGGGGGAGGGCTACCTGCTAGATAAGATATTGGATGCCGCCGGCCAGAAGGGTACCGGTAAATGGAGCGCTATCGCCGCTATGGACGAGAATGATCCGCTGACATTGATTACCGAGGCTGTTTATGCCCGTATGCTTTCTTCCATGCAGGAAGAACGGAAAAAAGCGTCCTCGCTTTATCCGAAGAGTGGCGTGCTGGGGCAGACTTTGATCTCGGAGAAAGAGATCAAGCAGGCTTTGTATGCCGCCAAGTTGGTTTCCTACGCACAGGGATTCTCTTTGTTGTGCCAAGCCTCCAAGCGATATGATTGGCAGTTGGATTACGGTACGATCGCCAAGATTTGGCGGAAGGGATGTATCATACGCTCTGTCTTTTTGGAGAAAATTACGCAGGCTTATGAGAAGAACCGGAATCTGGAGAACCTCTTATTCGATGAGTTCTTTATTCAAAAGATCGAGTCTTCCTTGTTGGCTTGGCGGCAAGTGGTAGCCGAGGGTGCCTTGCATGGAGTGGCTTTGCCGGCGATGAGCTCGGGGTTGAGCTATTTCGATGGACTGTCTACCCCGCATTCCGCCGCTAACTTGATTCAGGCCCAGCGGGATTATTTCGGGGCTCATACTTATGAGCGGGTCGATTGGGAGCGTGGTAAGTTTTTCCATACCAACTGGACGGGTGAGGGAGGAAAGACGGTTTCTGGAACTTATAACGTATAAAGACATGAAGAAAGCAGATAATCAATTATTAGTTATATTCGGGGCGTCGGGCGATCTTACCAGTCGCAAGTTGCTTCCCTCTTTGTTCGAGTTATATGTTCGTGGCTTGCTACCCGACCGCTTCTGCATCTTGGGAGCCGCCCGTACCGCTTATGGCGATGAGGAGTTCCGTGCGGAGCAACATACGCATATCTTGGAGGCACAGAAGGGAAAGACCTACGACGAGGGCTTGATCGATGACTTCTTGGAGAATGTTTATTACCTCGCCTTCGATTCCACCAACGCCGATGAATACTACAAATTGCGTGAGCGCATCGAGTTCTTGCAAGAGAAACATGACTTGCCGGATAAGATCATCTATTACTTGGCTACCCCGCCGGTGATGTACGAGATCGTCCCGCAATGTTTGCTGGAGAGTGGTTTGAACAAGACCGAGTCTCCGGACGGTTTCAGGCGGATCATCGTAGAGAAGCCGTTCGGTACCAGCTTGGAGTCTGCCCGCCAGTTGAATGATCATTTACGACATATCTTCCATGAGGAGGAGATTTATCGTATCGACCATTATCTGGGGAAAGAGACCGTGCAGAATATCTTGGTATTGCGTTTCTCGAACGGTATTTTCGAGCCATTGTGGAATCATAATTATATCGATTCCATCGAGATCAGCGCTACTGAGACCTTGGGGGTGGAGAATCGAGGGAAATATTATGATGGAGCCGGGGCGATGCGGGATATGATCCAGAATCACTTAATGCAATTGATGTCGTTTATCGCCATGGAATCTCCCTCTATATTCGAGCCGGAACCGATTCGTGACGAGATCGTGAAAGTATTCCGCTCCATACGCCCGTATACGGTGTTGGATATGGATAAGATGGTTGTCCGTGGACAATATATCGGTTATCGGGAAGAGAAGAACGTAGTTCCCGACTCGAATACCGAGACGTATGTGGCGATGAAGTTCTTTATCGATAACTGGCGCTGGAGCGGTGTGCCTTTCTATTTCTATACGGGAAAGAAGTTGCCGGAGAAGTCATCGGAGGTAGTGATCCACTTCAAGTCTACGCCCCATCAACTGTTTGTCGGTCAATGTTCGGGAGGTTCCTGCAATAAATTGACCATCCGTATCCAACCGAACGAGAGTATATCCTTGAAGTTCGGGCTGAAAATGCCGGGAGCCGGTTTCGAGGTGAAGCAAGTCAGCATGGACTTCCGCTACGATTCCCTCTCGAAGAGCTATCTTCCTGACGCTTACGAGCGTCTGTTGCTGGATGCCATGCTGGGCGATTCTACCTTGTATGCTCGTAGCGACGCTTTGGAGGCTAGCTGGAAATTTATCGATCCGATCTTGCTCCATTGGAAAGAGGAGGGTTCGAAGAACTTATTCTTCTATGAGCCGGGCGAGGACGGACCGGAGGAAACTGTTATTTTAGGTGCGGAAAAGAAAGTCTGCGCCTGCCAAAGAAGATAATTTTATGGAAATAAAGAGATATAATGAGATGAAAGAGGCGCTTCGGTCGATGACGGAGGACATGATGGCGATGATTCGCCGAAAAGACTTCGCTCCGTTTAACCTAGCGCTCTCGGGAGGGGAGACGGCGAAGCATATGTTTTCCCTCTGGGTAGATGAGTATAAGGATAAGATTGACTGGAATAACATCCGTTTCTTCTGGGTGGACGAGCGTTGCGTTCCTCCAACGAGTCCGGATAGTAATTACGGTCATGCGAATCATTTGCTTTTTAAGCCTTTGTGTATCCCGGCGGATCATATCCACCAGATCAAGGGCGAGAACGAACCGGGTACTGAGGCGATGCGTTATTCATGGGTCGTAAAGGAATTCTTGCCGTTGTTCAATCAAATGCCTACGTTCGATTGCATCATCCTCGGCGTAGGTGAGGATTCCCATACGGCATCCATTTTCCCTACCACCATGGAGCTATTGTCGGATAGCCGTAACTATGCGGTATCCCAGCAACCTTCTACCGGTCAATACCGGATCACCATGACGGGACCGCTTATCTTGAACGGCGCCCCCTTATTGGTCCCGATACTGGGCACGAACAAGGAACCCGTAATCCAGAGGCTCTCCAAGGGTTATTCTCCTTCAAACGACACGCCTGCCGCTTATATCTTATCGCATGCCGTACAAGCTACGATTTATGGGCTGAACCCATGATTTTGCGACATGCCGAGCCCTTCCCAAAAACATGTACGTGTTTTCGAAAAAACACGTACATATACTCCTCTCCTTGGAGAAGATATACTGCAAGTACCCTAGGAGATATACTTCACCGTCCAAGTAAGTACTACTTCTCGTGATATCCTATTAGTATATACAAGACTGTTGCCCACATTTAAAGTGAATGTATTTGTTGGATTCATGTTTTTTTGCGAAGTTTGTTGCTTGAAAAGTAAGCTTTGAGACATGAATACGAGAAATATTGTACTGTGTATATTATATTTGTTTTTGGTGCCGATGGGAGGGTTTGCCCAATCTGAGGTCGTTGTCTTGTATCCCGATACTGAAAATAAGGATTTGGATGAAGCAGTATACCAAAAAATCTTTTTGGCCGGCACGATCGATATGGGGAAAAGTGTGGGTTGGCAGAAGGCTACCTGCGACTGGTTCCGAGCGCTTCCGGAGGGACGGTATCTCTTGTTCAATCCTCGTAGGGATAAAGGGTTGAGCGGGGAGATGTCCGATTTTGAGCATCAAGTGAATTGGGAACTGGAGCATCTGGAGAAAGCCGATCTGATTATCATGAACATTCTGGCGAGCAGCAAATCCCCGATAACTTTATTGGAGATGGGGCTGTTTATGCGCTCCGGAAAGTTGCGGGTGATTTGCGAGCCCGGCTTTTACCGGTATGATAATGTGCGCTTAACTTGTGCGCGCTATGGCGTTCCATTGTATCAGAATATGGACGATTTTTTGAAAACCATGCGCTAATCTATTATTATTTGTTTAACTTTGTATAGTTTTAGGGACGGTGTGGAATCGATCCTAAGCGAGTATTGTCGAACAAAATGGAAAGAATATGAAAGGTATAGTTTTAGCCGGTGGATCGGGTACCCGCTTGTATCCGATCACTAAAGGAGTTTCCAAGCAACTTCTACCTATTTATGATAAGCCGATGATTTTTTATCCGGTATCCGTGCTCATGTTGGCGGGGATACGGGAGATTCTTATTATATCGACCCCTCAGGATTTGCCGGGCTTTCGTCGTTTACTGGGCGATGGCTCCGATTATGGCGTTCGTTTTGAATATGCCGAGCAGCCTTCGCCGGACGGATTGGCGCAAGCTTTCATCATTGGAGAGCGTTTTATCGGCGATGACTCCGTTTGCTTGGTACTTGGCGATAATATCTTTTACGGACAGAGCTTTACCCGTATGTTAAAAGAGGCCGTTGACAAGGCGGAGAACGAACAAAAAGCGACCGTGTTCGGTTACTACGTAAACGATCCGGAACGCTATGGCGTGGCCGAGTTCGATGCGGATGGGAACGTCCTCAGTATCGAGGAAAAACCGAAGGAACCGAAGTCGAATTACGCCGTGGTAGGATTGTATTTCTATCCGAACAAGGTGGTGGGCGTGGCCAAGAATATCAAGCCATCCGCCCGTGGAGAGCTGGAGATCACTACCGTGAACCAGTGGTTCTTGAAGGATGGGGAGTTGAAAGTGCAGCTATTGGGACGTGGATTCGCTTGGTTGGATACCGGGACTCACGACTCGTTGTCTGAGGCATCTACTTTCGTGGAGGTGATCGAGAAGAGACAGGGACTGAAGGTGGCTTGTCTGGAGGAGATCGCTTTCAAGCAAGGATGGATTGATGAGAAGCGACTTGAGCAAGTGGCTTTGCCGATGATTAAGAATCAGTACGGCCAGTATTTGATGAGGTTGATTAATAAGTAGAAGTAGTTCAGAATACGAGATATCGATGGAAAAAGACAGTAAAATATTTGTTGCCGGTCACCGGGGCTTGGTAGGCTCCGCCATTCTGAATAATTTGCGTAGCAAAGGGTATACGAACTTCCTGCTTCGTACGCATGCGGAACTGGATCTGACGGATCAAGCCGCTGTGAACGAGTTTTTTGCCGCTGAACGGCCGGACTATGTGTTCTTGTCGGCGGCGCACGTCGGCGGTATCATGGCGAACAGTCTGTACCGTGCCGATTTTATCTACAATAATTTGATGATCCAGAATAATGTCATTCATGCCTCTTGGAAAAACAATGTAAAGAAATTATTATTCTTGGGAAGCACCTGCATCTATCCCCGTGAGGCTCCGCAGCCGATGCCGGAGGATTGCTTGCTGACATCTCCCTTGGAATATTCCAACGAGCCTTATGCGATCGCCAAGATAGCGGGTATCAAGATGTGCGAGAGTTACAACCTGCAATACGGTACGAACTATATCGCCGTGATGCCTACGAACCTCTACGGGCCGAATGATAATTTCAATCTGGAGACCTCGCATGTGTTGCCAGCCATGATCCGTAAGATCCATCTGGCGAAATGCCTGCATATGGGAGATTGGGAGGCCTTGCGTAAGGATATGGACATTCGTCCGGTAGAGGGCGTGTCTGGGAAGGCCTCCGAGCCGGAGATACTCTCCGTATTGGATAAACAGGGTATCCGTCCGGGCGAGGTGGAGCTGTGGGGAACCGGCAAGCCGCTTCGTGAGTTTTTATGGAGCGAGGAGATGGCCGACGCTTCTGTTTATATCATGGAACACGTGGATTTCGAGGATGTCCGCCAGAAGGAGGGCGAGGTCCGGAATACACATATTAATATAGGTACGGGTATCGAGCTTTCGATCCGTGAGGTCGCCGAACTGATCCGGCGAGAGATCGGGTTCGAGGGCGAGTTGAGGTTTAACTCGTCCAAGCCGGACGGTACGCTTCGTAAGCTGACGGATGTAAGCAAGTTGCATGCCTTGGGTTGGCGCCATACGATCGAGATCGAGGAGGGCGTGAAGCGACTCTATGAATGGTACTTGGAAATTGAAAAATGAGAATTGAAAATTGAAAATTAGAGAAATGGGCAAAGTAGCGTTAATAACGGGTATTACGGGACAGGATGGGGCTTATCTTACTGAGTTCTTGATTAAGAAAGGATATACGGTACATGGTATCAAGCGTCGTTCTTCCATGTTCAATACGGACCGTATCGATCATTTGTATCAAGACCCGCATGTGGAAAACCGTAATTTGATTCTGCATTATGGCGATTTAACGGATAGTTTGAATCTTACACGTATCATTGGCGAGGTTCAACCGGACGAGATCTATAATCTGGCCGCCATGAGCCATGTAAAAGTAAGTTTCGACACTCCCGAATATACTGCGAATGCGGATGGTTTGGGCGTATTGCGTATCCTAGAGGCGGTCCGTTTGCTGAACTTGATCCCGAAGACGCGTATTTATCAGGCATCTACATCTGAACTGTATGGCTTGGTGCAAGAGGTGCCGCAGAGGGAGACTACTCCTTTCTATCCGAGAAGCCCTTATGCGGTAGCAAAACTATACGGTTACTGGATTACGGTGAATTACAGGGAGGCCTATCATATGCACGCTTCCAATGGCATCTTGTTTAATCACGAGTCTCCGTTAAGGGGAGAGACATTCGTGACCCGTAAGGTAACCCGGGCGGTTTCACGTATCGTTTTGGGTATGCAAAAAAAGGTTTATATGGGTAATCTTTCCTCCAAACGGGATTGGGGACACGCAAAAGATTACGTGCGTGCCATGTACGCTATTTTGCAACAAGATGAACCCTCGGATTATGTCATAGCTACCGGGATTACTACCACGATTCGGGACTTTATCCGTATGGCTTTTGAGGAAATTGGCGTGGGAATCCACTTTAAAGGAGAAGGGATAGACGAGGTCGCTATCATAGAGTCGATAGACGAGGGATTGTTCGTCAAGAAGGTTGGTGATGCCTATCTGGAAAACTTTAAGAAACGTGTGGGTGAGGAAGTTGTAGGAGTAGATCCGCAGTATTTCCGCCCTACGGAAGTAGAGTTGCTGATCGGTGACGCTACGAAGGCACGTACTCGTTTAGGGTGGGAACCGGAGTATTCATTAGTGGCTTTAATTGAGGATATGATGAAGAACGATATAAAACTAATGAAGAAGGAGTCTTATCTGAAAGAGGGGGGCTATAAAATTTTGAACTATTTCGAGTGAGTTCAAAACAATTTGAAGATTTTATTTGTTGTAATTACAAAAAGAGTTAATTTTGTGCCAATTTTAAGATATTAGGTAATTGATTGTTTAATTAAAATGTTGAAAATATGAAGACTAAGGTTTTACTTTTAGCTTTGTTATCAGGTTTTGTATTCTCTGTGACAGCACAGGAATATCAACCGCAGGTGGGGTTCAGCAATGAGGCTGGTTATAAGACTAATTTCAAGAAGAATAAAGCTCGCGACAATTGGTTTATTTCAATTGCGGGTGGAGCCAGCGTATTGTTAGGGGACCAAAATGGAGAGGCTGATTTCAAGAATCGTTTAAACTTCGCTCCACAAGTATCTTTTGGTAAGTGGTTTAATCCGTATTTAGGATTCCGTACCCAGTTAAATGGTGGTATTATCCACGGTTTTGAAGGTGATGGCGCACAGTTTATGCAACATAATAAATATGTAGCCGCTCACGTAGATTTGTTGTGGGATGTTACTAACTTCTGGGCTCCTTACAGAGAATCTAAAGTGTTCCGCTTGATTCCTTGGGTCGGTTTTGGTTATGCGCAGCGTTTCAAGACTACAGAGTCTTATGATCGTCCAAGAACGGAGTCTCCTACGTTGAACGCTGGTATCTTAACCGCTTTCCGTTTGAGCAAACGTGTTGATTTGAATGTTGAGATCCAAGGTTCTTTGTTGAACGAGCAGTTTAACCGTGTCGAGATGAATCACCTGACAGATGGTATCGTTCAGTTGAGCGCTGGTTTGACATTCAAATTGGGTAAGACTGACTTCGAGGTATTGGAGCCGATGGATTACGCTTTGTTGAACGACTTGAACGGCCAGATCAACTCTTTGCGTGCTGCTAACGATGAGTTGAGCAAACGTCCGGTTTCTTGCCCTGAGTGCCAAGAGACAGTTACTGAAGTTGTAAATAACTACGTTGACAATGTGGTTTATTTCCGCATCAACAGCGCTAAGATCGACAAGAACCAGCAGATCAATATCTATAACACAGCTGAGTTCATGAAGAACAACAACGCTCCGATCAAGGTAGTTGGTTACGCTGACAAGAAGACGGGTACTTCTGATTATAACATGGGTCTTTCTGAGAAACGTGCTAGAGCGGTCGCTAAGGAACTTATCGATAAATACGGTATCTCTTCTAGCCAGATCACTATCGAGTGGAGAGGTTCGGACGAACAACCTTATGGCGAAAATAGCTGGAACCGTGTAGTAATTATGAGCGCTAATAATTAATTTACGAATTAATACTTTAAAAAGGCCGTACTTCTAAGTGCGGCCTTTTTTTTGCGCCGAAAAATACTTACTTTTGTGAGAATTTATCGAATTGCTATGATATTGAACAAAAAACATGGTTATTTAATCCAATGGCTGATTGGTGTAGGAGATTTGATCGTATTGAATCTCTTGTTTATGGCCGTTTTTCATCTGCTTGGCCCGAAATACACGGAAGCGATATCCTATAATTTGAGAGAGGTTATTTTGTTATTGAATTTCTGTTATTTCTTCTCTTTATATTTTATCCCGATTCAATTGCATCAGGCGGTCGTGTTTATCGACAAGATTGTGCAACGGGCGTTCGGATTGGTTACCGTACTTATCTTTTTATTCGCTACTTGCTTGATCTTCTTGAATGTAGGGGATATTCTGGCTACCTTCCTCTTGGTCTATTACGGGGTTTCTATCATCTTGTTTTCGCTTTGGCGGGTTTTTGTGCGCTTATCCTTAAAGTTTTATAGGCGAAAAGGCTATAACTTTAAGAAGGTGGTGATTGTGGGTGCGGGAAAGAATGGTATGGAGCTTTACCAAGTTATGAAAGATGATTTGAGCTATGGGTTTAGTGTAAAGGGGTTCTTTGATGACAATGACTCGTTGAAAGACGTTTTACCTAATTATTTGGGTAAGACGAGTGAGGTGGAAGCGTATGTGCTGGAGCATGATATCGATGAGATTTATTGTACCTTGCCGGGTACGAACAACGGAAAGATCGTACGGCTTCTGAATTTCGCCGAGAAGAAGATGGTGCGTTTCTATATCGTGCCCGAGTTTTACCGGGATGTAAAGAAGAGTATGGTGATGGAGGTGATGGAATCGATCCCATTGCTGACGGTCCGCCGGGAGCCTTTGCAATCCGCCTATAACCGGTTCTTGAAACGGACGTTCGATATATTTTTCTCTTTGGTGATTTTGCTCACGATTTATCCGATCCTGTACATCGTGGTCGGTATAATGATCAAGTTAAGCTCACCCGGCCCGATCTTGTTTAAGCAGAAACGTACGGGATTGTATGGGCATGACTTCGAATGTTTCAAATTTCGTACGATGAAGGTGAATGCGCAGGCTGATACCTTGCAGGCCGTTAAGAACGATCCTCGGAAGACCCGGATCGGCGATTTCTTGCGCCGGACGAATCTGGATGAGTTCCCTCAGTTCGTGAACGTCTTGCTGGGCGATATGTCCGTGGTAGGCCCTCGTCCGCATATGTTGAAGCATACCGAGCAGTACTCGGCGTTGATCGATAAGTATATGGTGCGGCATTTGGTGAAACCGGGAGTAACGGGGTGGGCGCAAGTCACCGGTTACCGGGGTGAGACCAAGACGCTGGAGCAGATGGAAGGACGTGTGAAGAGAGATGTGTGGTATATAGAGAATTGGACGTTTTTCCTTGATTTAAAGATTATTGTGGTTACGGTACTGAATATGTTCAAGGGAGAGAAGAATGCGTATTAATCCGATTTGTTGCACACTTTTTGCGGATTTGTGTAATCTGTATTTATATTTATGCTATATTCGCGCTCGATGGGAAGAATAATTGCAATAGATTACGGCCGGAAACGTACGGGGATAGCCGCTACGGATATTTTACAAATGATCGCTAACGGCGTGGCGACAGTCCCAAGTGGAGAGGTTGTGAAATACCTGTCGGATTACATATCGCGGGAACCGGTGGATTTATTTGTGGTCGGGCTTCCGAAGCAAATGAACAATGAGCCTTCTGAGAACATGAAGTATGTGGAGGCGTTCGTGACCCATCTGAAAAGGACGATACCAAGTATCCCGGTAACTTATTACGACGAGCGGTTCACGTCGGTCTTAGCTCATAAGGCCATGTTGGAAGGCGGTTTAAAGAAAAAGAAACGGCAAGATAAAGGATTGGTCGATGAGATTAGCGCCGTTATTATTTTGCAAGCTTATTTAGAAAGTAAAAAATATCAGTTATAACTTATGATTTTACCCGTATTTTTATATGGTCAGCCCGTACTAAGAAAAGAGGCTGAGGATGTACCTAAAGATTATCCCGACTTGAAACAGTTGGTTGCCAATATGTTTGAAACGATGTATAATGCCGATGGGGTAGGACTTGCCGCTCCTCAGGTGGGCTTGTCTATCCGTTTGGTGGTTATAGACGGTGATGTGATGGGAGATGACTTCCCTGAATGCAAGGGTTTCAAGCGTGCGTTGATTAATCCCGAGTTCTTGGAACGTAGCGAGGAGGAAATAGCTATGGAGGAAGGCTGCTTGAGCCTGCCGGGTATACACGAGAAAGTGTCTCGCTCGAAAACGGTTCGTGTGAGATATTGGGATGAGAATTGGGAGGAGCACGAGGAAGTGGTGGAAGGTTTCGCCGCCCGTATCGTGCAGCATGAGTGCGAGCATCTGACGGGGCATGTCTTTATCGACAATGTCTCCGCTATTCGCCGTCAATTGAACAAAGGCAAATTAAATAGTATTATTAAAGGGACGGTTCGTTGCTCTTACCGGGCAAAAGCCGTTGGTAAATAATAAATCTATAAATAATCAATATGACAGATTTAAGTAAAAACATTGAGGCCCTCAGGGAAAAGAAAGCCGTTATCGAGATGGGCGGTGGTGAGGCTGCTATCGAAAAGCAAGTGGCGATGGGTAAGCTTACTGCCCGGGAGCGTATCTTGGCTTTGTTGGATAAGAACTCTTTCCATGAGTATGACATGTTCGTGAAACACGATGGCCGTGATTTCGGTATGGAGAAGAAGGTTCTGCCGGGTGATGGTGTGGTTACCGGTACGGGTACGATCTTTGGTGCCCCGGTTTGCATCTATGCGCAGGACTTTACGGTTGCCGGTGGTTCGTTAGGTTTGCAGCATGCTCGTAAGATCACCAAGATCATGGACCATGCGTTGAAGATGAAATGTCCGATCATCGGAATCAATGACTCGGGTGGCGCACGTATCCAAGAAGGTGTTGGTGCTTTGGCTGGTTATGGTGAAATATTCTATCGCAATACGATCGCCTCGGGCGTGATCCCTCAGATTTCCTTGATCCTCGGTCCTTGTGCCGGTGGTGCCGTTTATTCTCCGGCGTTGACGGACTTCGTGTTTGTGGTTGAGAACATCTCTAAGATGTTTATCACGGGACCGAACGTTATCAAGACCGTGCTGGGTGAGGATATCTCTATGGAAGACCTTGGTGGCGCACGTGTTCATGCGGAGACTACAGGTAACGCTCATTTCTATGCCTTGAGCGAGCAAGAATGTTTCGATCAGGTGAAACGTTTGGTTAGCTTCATCCCTTGGAATAATCAGGAGCGTGCGAAAGTGGTTGAGCCGAAAGAGCCGTCCGCTATGCTGAATATCGAGCAAGTAGTTCCGGCGGACCCGAAACAACCGTATGATGTGCGAGACGTTATCAGATGTATCGTCGATGACTCGGACTTCTTGGAGATTCAAGAGTTGTGGGCCGCTAATATTGTGATCGGTTTTGGCCGTATGGCAGGAGAAACGGTAGGTTTCGTTGCCAATCAACCGATGGTTCTGGCTGGCGTGCTTGATTGTGATAGCGCTGACAAGGCCGCTCGTTTCATCCGTTTCTGCGACTCATTCAATATTCCTATCATCACGTTGGAGGATATGCCGGGTTATCTGCCGGGCGTAGATCAAGAGCATGCGGGTGTGATTCGTCATGGGGCTAAGGTTCTGTATGCGTATTCGGAAGCTACTGTTCCTAAGATCACGGTTATCTTGCGCAAGGCGTACGGTGGAGGTTATATAGCTATGAACTCCCGTCACTTGGGCGCTGACTTCATGTTCGCTTGGCCGAGCGCGGAGATCGCTGTTATGGGTCCGGAAGGCGCAGCTAACATCATATTCCGCAAGGAGATCATGGAGGCGGAAGATCAGAACGCTATGCGTCAGGAGAAGGTGAAAGAATATATCGAGAAATTCGCGAACCCGTACGTGGCGGCTTCCAAGGGATTTATCGACTCTGTGATCGAACCGAAAGAAACCCGTTCATTATTGCTACACGCACTGAAGCTTTCCATTCTAAAAGAGGAATACAGACCGGCCAAGAAGCACGGTTTGCCTCCGTTCTAAATTGATGAGAGTATGGAAAAGAAACACCAGCAAGAAGAATATGTAGACTTTGTGGTGACGGCACGTAAATATAAGACGTTGCTGACAGCGAAGTATAAGAGCCGACCGATGTGGCATAAGCCGTCGGCTGGTGACGTGGTTTCTCATCTTCCCGGAACGATTATCAAGATTATGGTAGAAGAAGGACAGGCTGTGGAGGCCGGGCAACTTCTGCTAATCCATGAGGCGATGAAAATGCAGAACCGGGTGGTCGCTCCCATATCGGGAGTCGTTGTCGAGCTCAATGTAAAAGAGGGCGATAAGATAACGAAGAATCATTTAATGGTAAAAATAGAGTCTAAGTAAGATAATTTACTTATTTTTGCCTCTCAATCATTTTTAATAGGATGAAGAAGGCAACACTCTTTTTGATATTACAGATATTTACGATTTCGCTTTTTGCGCAGATTAATACGGACCGTGTATTGGCCATTGGCAGGAACGCCCTTTATTTTGAGGATTATGTTCTTTCCATTCAGTACTTCAATCAAGTTATTAAATCCAAACCTTGGTTGGCGGAACCCTATTTTTACCGTGCGGTGGCGAAGATAAATTTGGACGATTTTAAGGGGGCCGAGGAAGACTGTACTTTATGTCTTCAGCGGAACCCTTTTTTAACACAAGCGTATTACGCTCGCGGCATCGCCCGTCAAAGTCAGGAGAAATACGACGAGGCGATCGACGATTACCAGAAAGGACTTGAGTTCAAACCCGAGGACCGGCAGATGCTGGTGAATATGGCGGTGGCTTTTATCCAGAAAAAAGACTACAACGGGGCGGAGAAGACATTTGATGATTTAATGACCGCCCATCCGAAATATTCCATGAATTATATGACACGGGGCGCTATGTATCTGGAGAAAGGGGATACGTTGAAAGCCTTGGCCGATTATAATAAGGCGATCGAGATGGATCCTTATTATGCGCCGGCGTATGGCAATCGTGCGATCCTTCATTATCAAATGGATGATTACAAGGACGCTTTGGCCGATTTGAACGAGGCTCTACGTCTGGATACCCGTGAGAGCGGATATTATATTAACCGGGGGCTAGTTCGTTATCAGATGAATGACTTGAGAGGTGCGATGGCCGATTACGATCAGGTGATCAGCATGGATAGCCGGAACTTGATCGCACGGTTCAACCGAGGTTTGCTTCGGTTCCAAGTCGGGGATAATAACCGGGCTATCGAGGACTTTGATGTCGTTATCCAGCAAGAGCCAGATAACTATATGGCTTATTACAACCGTGCGTTGCTCCGTTTCGAGACGGGCGACTACCGGGGGGCCGTGCAGGATTACGACGTGGTCTTGAAGCAATATCCTACTTTCCTGCCGGGCTTTGTGAGCCGTTCGGAAGCAAAGCGTAAGCTGGGGGATAACGTGGGGGCAGACCGTGATTATTGGGCAGCCATAAAGATGGAGGAGCAGGCCAAGAACGGACAGCTCCCGAAGACATCGTCTTCTGGCTCCAATACGGCGGTGAACGGAGATGCCAAGGCGGACGATTCGGAGGAGAATACTCGTGAGCAATCCGATAAGAATATCAATAAGTTCAACCGCTTGGTGGTATACGATAAGGAGCAGGAGCGTAAAAGTAAATACCAAAGTGAGGTCCGTGGGCGTGTACAAGACCGGAATGTCCATGTGGATCTGGAACCCCAGTTTGTCTTGACCTATTACGAGAAGGCGGATCCCGTAAAGAAACTTGTTTATTACGACAAGATGGTGGAGGATTACAATGGCCAGATGGTCTTGAAGCGTAAATTGCGTATCACGAACGAGGAGGCCGCTTTGACTGAGGACCAAATCGCCGTGCATTTCGCCTCCATCGACGAGTATTCGGCGGAGATCGAGCGTGATCCGAACAACGCTAACGCTTATTTTGGCCGTGCGATGGACTTCATGTTGGTGCAGGATTTCTCGGAGGCGATCAAGAATTTCTCGGAAGCGATCGAGCGAGACCCGTCGTTCACGATGGCTTATTTCAATCGTGCCGTGGAACGTTATAAGCAATTGATGTACACCCAATCCCAGCAGGCTAGCAAGGATACGTACGACTTGAGTGGCTCGGGAATGAACTTGAATATTGGTAAGTCCGCACAGCCGCAGGTAAACGCCAACACCTCGGTGGACCTCCGGAGCGCTATGCTGAAGGATAATAAGCGAGCCTATGAGCATGAGCAGATCATGAGGGATTACGATATGGTGATCAAGCTGAACCCGGGTTTTGTGTACGCTTACTTTAACCGTGCGAATCTGCGTTGCGCCCAGCGTGATTTCCGTGCCGCTATCGTTGATTACAACGAGGCGATCGAGCGGGACCCTGAATTTGCCGAGGCTTACTACAACCGTGGGTTAGCCCGTCTGTCGCAAGGTGACGTGAACCGGGGCATCGCCGACTTGAGCAAGGCAGGGGAATTGGGTATCTACAACGCCTATAGTATCATCAAGCGAATGACAAGCCGGTGATAACGCAAATTATTCGAGTTAAATGTTTCGCTGATAGAAAAGAAATATTAACTTTGTGGGCTGAATATAAAGAATTTTAGAGAATAGAATATGATAAAGATTACATTTCCGGACAATTCCGTAAGAGAATATGCAAAGGGAACGACTGCTATGCAGATAGCGGAAAGCATTAGTTCTCGTTTGGCACAGGAAGTCCTAGCCGCAAGCGTGAATGGGGAGGTTTGGGACTTAAGCCGTCCTATCAACGACGACGCTACGGTGAAACTTTTGAAGTGGGAAGACGAGGAAGGTAAACATGCGTTCTGGCATTCCAGCGCTCACCTTATGGCAGAGGCTTTGCAGGAATTATATCCGGGTATTAAATTCGGTATAGGTCCGGCGATCGAGAACGGTTTCTATTATGACGTGGATCCGGGCGAGGCCGTGATCAAAGAGGGTGATTTCGCTGCTATCGAGGCTAAGATGCTTGAGCTGGTAGCCAAGAAAGAAGAGATCAAACGTCAGGACATTACCAAGGCGGATGCCATGAAGATGTTCGGCGATAGAGGTGAAGAGTATAAAACAGAGCTTATCAGTGAGTTGGAAGACGGTACGATCACTACCTATACACAGGGTTCTTTTACGGACTTGTGTAGAGGGCCGCACTTACCGAATACCTCTTATCTGAAAGCTGTCAAGATATTGAGCGTAGCCGGCGCTTATTGGCGTGGCGATGAGAAACGCAAGCAATTGGTTCGTTTGTATGGTATCACTTTCCCGAAAAAGAAGATGTTGGATGAGTATCTGACATTGTTGGAGGAGGCCAAGAAACGTGACCACCGTAAGATCGGTAAGGAAATGGACTTGTTCATGTTCTCCGATACGGTAGGTAAGGGCTTACCGATGTGGTTGCCGAAAGGTAGCGCCTTGCGTTTGCGTCTGCAAGAGTTCTTGCGTCGTATCCAAGCTCGTTATAATTATCAAGAGGTAATGTGTCCGCCGATCGGTAATAAATTATTGTATATTACCTCCGGCCACTACGCTAAATACGGAAAGGATTCTTTCCAACCGATCCATACACCTGAGGAGGGTGAGGAATACTTCTTGAAACCGATGAACTGTCCTCATCACTGTATGATCTATAAAAACTCTCCTCGTTCGTATAAGGACCTGCCGTTGCGTCTCGCTGAGTTCGGTACGGTTTGCCGGTATGAGCAGAGCGGAGAGTTGCACGGATTGACCCGTGTACGTAGCTTTACACAGGATGATGCTCATATTTTCTGCCGCCCCGATCAAGTAAAGCAGGAATTCTTGAACGTGATGGACATCATCTCGATCGTATTCAAGACGATGAATTTCGAGAACTTCGAGGCTCAGATCTCCTTGCGTGACAAGGTGAACCGTGAGAAATATATCGGTAGCGACGAGAATTGGGAGAAGGCTGAGCAAGCGATTGTAGAGGCTTGTGAGGAAAAAGGCTTGAAAGCTAAGATCGAATATGGAGAGGCCGCTTTCTACGGTCCGAAACTCGACTTCATGGTGAAAGACGCTATCGGCCGCCGTTGGCAGTTAGGTACGATTCAGGTAGACTATAACTTACCGGAACGTTTCCAATTGGAATATACGGGTGCCGACAACCAGAAGCACCGTCCGGTTATGATCCACCGTGCGCCGTTCGGTTCCATGGAACGGTTCGTTGCCGTATTGATCGAGCACACCGCCGGAAAGTTCCCGTTGTGGTTGACTCCGGAGCAGGTATGTATCATGCCGATCAGCGAGAAGTTTAATGATTACGCTTGGCAAATCGCGCGTGAGTTGGGTAATCAGGAAATCCGTGCTATCGTAGATGACCGAAATGAGAAGATCGGTCGTAAAATTCGTGACAATGAATTGAAAAGAATCCCTTATATGCTCATCGTTGGAGAAAAAGAAGCAGAAAATAGTGAAGTTTCTGTAAGAAAACAGGGCGAAGGTGATAAAGGTTCGATGAAAATTGCTACCTTTGCAGCGCTTTTGAATGGCGAGGTAGAGGAAATGATGAATCGCTGGCAAAAAAGTAATGATTAAATAACTAATAACGAGGAGAATAAATCTTTTTGAATGAAGAATGACAATCTGAAAGAACAGTATAGAATCAACGAACGTATTCGTGTTCGTGAAGTTCGTTTAGTAGGTGACAATATTGAGACGGGTGTTTATCCGATCGCTCAAGCGCTGAAAATAGCGGAAGAGCAGGGGATGGATCTAGTCGAGATTTCACCAAATGCTGCGCCCCCCGTTTGTAGAGTAATCGACTACCAAAAATTCCTCTATCAGCAAAAAAAGCGTCAGAAAGAGCAAAAAGCGAAATCTGTGAAAGTGGTCGTGAAGGAGATTCGTTTCGGGCCTCAAACAGATGATCATGATTACAATTTTAAATTGAAGCACGCTAAGGGATTTTTGGAGGAAGGTTCGAAGGTCAAAGCCTACGTGTTCTTTAAAGGCCGTTCTATCCTTTTCAAGGAACAGGGAGAAGTCTTGCTGCTTCGTTTTGCCAACGATTTGGAGGACTATGGAAAAGTAGAGCAGTTGCCGGTTCTGGAGGGAAAACGTATGATTATCATGCTTACTCCGAAGAAAGCGGGCACTGGTTCAGCCCCGGCTGCGGCCGCAGCTCCGAAAGTTGTAAAGAAAGTGATTACGACACCTAAGCCTAAAAGTGAGGGTGATAAGAAAACAGAAGAATAAAATCCGTCCCTGATAGAAGGGAGGTTAAGTTTAATAATTAAAATATAATTGGAAAATGCCTAAGATGAAGACTAATTCCGGTGCCAAAAAGAGGTTCGCCCTTACCGGATCAGGAAAGATCAAAAGAAAACACGCTTTTAAGAGTCATATCTTAACAAAGAAGACTAAGAAGCAAAAGAGAAATCTTACTCACACGGGTTTGGTAGCTAGTGTTGACGTAAGCAACGTAAAGCAGATGCTTTGCATGAAGTAATCTTTATTCATTAAGCGAGTTTTATAACGATTTTTATTAACCGAATGCATTAGCAATCAAGTTCATCCTACGAGATGACGCTAACATTCAAAACAGATTAGAATTATGCCTAGATCAGTAAATCATGTTGCTTCAAGAGCAAAAAGAAAACGGATTTTAAAACTAACCCGTGGTTATTATGGTGCACGTAAGAACGTTTGGACCGTAGCGAAGAATACATGGGAAAAAGGTTTGACTTATGCTTTCCGCGACCGTCGTAACAAGAAACGTAATTTCCGTGCTTTGTGGATTCAGCGTATCAACGCTGCCGCTCGTATGGAAGGTTTGTCTTACTCTCGCCTAATGGGTGCTTTGCACGCTGCCGGTATCGAGATCAACCGTAAGGTTTTGGCAGACTTGGCCGTTAACCATCCGGAAGCATTCAAGGCTATCGTAGCTAAAGTAAAATAAGATTTTTGCTATATAGTTAATAAAGAGCCTCCCCGAAAAGGAGGCTCTTTTTTTGTTGTTTTTGTTTGGTTATGTCGATACGATTACATATCTTTGTAACAAGAAAAAGATAAACAGGGAATGAGTTAAGCCGCACTTGTTCGATTGGGAAACTCATCAGTTTATTTTAATTCCGAGACATAGCTCTTGTCGCCAATGGCGGGCCGCACCCTTCGGGGTATGCTTAGCACGGCGGATTACAAAGGTGGCAAAGCACTCAAATCCTGTCATACGGAGTTTGTTCATATCTACAGTGCGGCTTTTTCAAATAGGGAAGAGGATCTTTAATTAGATTCTCTTCTTTTTTATGCGGTTCACGCAGATAGTCTCGTTAGCTCATATAAGTAGTCTTCTGAAGATAAAGTGAATTATTTTGAAAATAAATTAGGTTTTATAGTTGGTAATCCAAAAAGAATGCTTTCCTTTGTAGCAACAAACAAAAGATAGTTTGTCTTGCTCTTTATCTTCGAGTTTCTATTCTCAGTAATGATAATATATTCTTCTAGAAATCGATCTTCACTAACATCACTTGTTTTATTATTAATTTATTTTTAATTTTTTTCGTATGAATATTTACATTGGAAACTTGAGTTATCGAGTAAGAGAATCTGATTTGCAACAAGTATTAGAAGAGTATGGTATTGTTGATTCAGTAAAGTTAATTGTTGATCGTGATACTAGACGTTCTAAGGGTTTCGCTTTCGCTGAAATGCCTAACGTTGATGAGGCTCAAAAAGCTATCGAGGAATTAAACCAAGCTGAGTACGAAGGTCGTCAGATGGTTGTAAAAGAAGCAATTCCTAGACGTTAATTTTAGAAGATATACATCTTAAAATAACTCTGAAGCGGGGAGACGATAGTCTTTCCGCTTTTTTGATATTGTCTATTATTGTTGTATATTTACGCACCAAGAATAACACAACTAAAAAATAAGTATTATGACGTTGCCAAAACGGTCTTGCATGAAAGTAACCGGACTTGCTCTCGCTTGTTCCTCACTACTTTTTTCCTGTGCTCCCAAGGAGGTTCCGCAGGTGAATTTAATCCCTAAGCCGGCCCATATCGAGGTGACTGGCGGTTATTTCAAAGTAGATAGTAATCTCATATTCGGGAATGATCAATCGGGTACGATCCGTTACGTGGTCGATGAGTCTTTTAATGGCGGGAATCCGGAAGGATATGCGTTGGACGTGACCGAGAAGGGGATCGAGTTGAGAGCCGCCTCTAAATCCGGATTGTTTTACGGGGAACAAACGTTGCGTCAGCTGTATACGTCGAAAGGGATTCCTTGCGTATCGATCCAAGATAATCCCCGTTTCCCGTATCGTGGCTTGCATCTGGATGTCTCCCGTCATTTCTTCCCGAAAGAGGAGGTGATGAAGTTATTGAACGTCATGTCTTATTATAAATTGAATACGCTTCATATGCATTTGACGGATGCCGGTGGTTGGCGTATCCAGATGGATAAATATCCGAAACTGACTACGGACGTGGCTTTCCGTACGGAATCTGATTGGCAGAAATGGTGGGATGGAAAGGATCGCAAGTATCTGCCGGAAGGAACTCCGGGGGCATATGGCGGTTATTTTACGAAAGAAGATATCCGTGAGATCGTGGATTACGCTACGGCCCGGCATATTAATATAATACCGGAAATCGAATTCCCGGGGCATTCGGACGAGGTGTTCGTGGCGTACCCGGAGTTGAGTTGTGCCGGCAAACCTTATACGACGGGTGATTTCTGCATCGGCAACGAGAAATCGTTTACGTTCATGGAGAATGTATTGTCCGAGGTGATCGAGTTGTTCCCTTCCGAATATATCCATATCGGGGGAGACGAGGCCGGGAAGGGAGCTTGGAAGACCTGCCCGAAATGTCAAGGTTTGATGCGCCGGAACGGGATGAAGGACGTGGATGAGTTGCAGAGCTATATGATTCATCGTGCCGAGGAATTCCTGATTTCCAAAGGCCGCAAATTGATCGGTTGGGATGAGATTCTGGAAGGGGGCTTGGCTCCGGAGGCTACCGTCATGTCTTGGCGGGGCGAGGAAGGGGGAATCAAGTCCGCCCGCATGGGACACGACGTGGTTATGACACCGGGTGGTTATATGTATTTCGATTTCTATCAAGCTGATCCGAAGACACAGCCGTATGCCATCGGTGGTTATACGCCGATTAAGCGGGCGTACAGTTATAATCCGGTGCCTGTGGATTCGTTAACTGCCGAGGAAAGTAAGCATATCCTAGGGGTACAGGCGAATACATGGACGGAGTATATCAAGGATGAGAAACATTTGGAGTATATGATGTTCCCTCGTGCCTTGGCGGTCGCCGAGATCGGATGGACTCCGCAAGAGGATCGTAGTTGGGAGGATTTTAAGCCTCGTATGAATGCGAATATCCCGGTTCTGCAACGGATGGGTATCCATACGTTCACGCTCTCGGACGAGATCGAGACCACGATGGAGGTAGATACCTTGCGGCGAGAGATCAAGGTCATGTTGGATGCGGAGAAATATCCGGCGGAGATACGTTACACGACAGACGGCTCTATTCCCGCCGCCTCTTCCCGGGTCTATAACGGCCCGATCGTGGTGAAAGACTCCGCTGATATCAAGGCCGCTATCTTCCGTGACGGGCAGCTTCAAGGAACGCCTACCGAGAAGAAGGTGGATTATCACCGGGGTATCAATAAGCCTATACATTATAATAGTAAGCTGTATAGCGGTTATATGGCGGGTGGCATGAACGCCTTGCTGGACGGCTACAGGGGAGGCTTGACTTATCTGGACGGTCGTTGGCAGGGTTATTTGAATGACTTGGATTGCGTGGTGGACATGGGCGAGGTGACGGATATCCATAAGGTATCGTCCCGCTTTATGCAATTGATCGGCCCGGGCGTGTACCAACCGGGAGAGGTGGAGTTGCTGACATCGGAAGACGGGGAGAGCTATATCTCGCAGGGAGTTATCCCTACTACGATATCCAATACGGATAAAGACCTGTCTTTTCAGGAATATACGTTTAACGGCGATTGGAAAGCCCGTTATATCCGTATCAAGGCAAAAGAGGCAAATAAGGGTTTCATCTTCACGGATGAGATCGTGATCTGGTAAGTATGAATCAATTAATTATCAACTAAAATACATTTATCAAATGAAGAAACAGTTAATGACCTTCCTGTTGTGTGGCAGTCTGTTCGCTACGGCGCAGCAACCGGTAGATTATGTGAACCCCTTCATCGGTACGAGCAATTACGGTACGACGAATCCCGGCGCGGTTTGTCCACAGGGTATGATGAGCGTGGTTCCTTTCAACGTCATGGGGTCGGAGAAGAACCGTTTTGACAAGGATAGTCAATGGTGGTCTACTCCTTACTCGGCAGACAATAAATTCTTTACGGGATTCGCCCACGGCAGCTTGAGCGGCGTGGGATGCCCGGAGCTGGGAGGTTTGCTATTGATGCCGACGACGGGCGAGTTGAACGTGGACTATAAGGCTTACGGCAGTGAGTACAAGGACGAGGTGGCTCACCCCGGTTATTATAGCAATACCTTGACCAAGTATAATATCAAGGCGGAGGCTACTGCCAGCATGCGTACGGGCTTGAGCCGTTTTACCTTCCCGAAAGGGGAGAGCCATATCCTCTTGAACCTAGGCGAGGGCTTGACGAACGAGACCGGTGCTACGGTACGTATCGTGAATGATACGGAGATCGAGGGGAGTAAGCTTTTAGGTACGTTCTGCTATAATCCACAGGCCGTATTCCCGGTTTACTTCGTGATGAAGGTAAACAAGGCCCCGAAGAAGATGGGTTATTGGAAGAAACAACGTGAGATGAAGGGGGTAGAGGCCGAATGGGATATCTACTCCGGCAAGTATAAGTTATATACCAGTTATACCCGTGAGATGAGCGGAGACGACATCGGCGTATGGTTCGATTACGATACGGACGAGGGCGAGGCTATCGAGGTGAAGATGGGTATCTCGTACGTGAGCATCGAGAACGCCCGCCTGAACATGAATACGGAGCAGCCCGGCTTCGATTTCGACAAGGTCCGTACGGCGGCTAGCACGATGTGGAACAAGGATCTTTCCAAGGTACAAGTGGAAGGAGGTACGAAAGACGAGAAAACGATATTCTATACCGGTATGTATCATTTGCTGATCCATCCGAATATCCTGCAAGACGTGAACGGCGAGTACCCGATGATGGAGAGCCTGAAAGTAGGCCATACCGCCGGAAACCGTTATACGGTCTTCTCCTTGTGGGATACGTACCGCAACGTAAGTACCCTGATGACCTTGCTCTATCCGGAGCGTCAATTGGATATTATCCGTACGATGCTGGATATGTACCGGGAAAACGGTTGGTTACCGAAATGGGAGCTTTACGGACGTGAGACCTTTACGATGGAGGGCGATCCCTCGATCCCGTATATCGTAGACGCATGGATGCGCGGCTTGCGTGACTTTGATGAGCAAACCGCTTATGAGGCGATGCGTAAAGGCGCTACTACCCCGGGAGAGTTCAACCTGCTTCGTCCGGATGCGAACGATTATTTCAGCAAGGGCTATGTTCCTTTGCGTGAGCAATACGATAACTCCGTATCTCATGCGCTGGAATATTATATCGCCGACTGGAACTTGGCTAATTTCGCTCAAGCCTTGGGTAAGAAAGAGGATGCCAAGTTATTCCGTGATCGTTCTTTAGGTTACAAACATTATTATAGCAAGGAGTTTGGAACACTGCGTCCTATCTTGCCGGACGGCACTTTCTACTCTCCGTTCGATCCGAAACAAGGCGAGAACTTCGAGCCTAGTCCCGGTTTCCATGAAGGCAACGCATGGAATTATACGTTTTATGTTCCTCACGATATCAAGGGACTGGCCAAATTGATGGGAGGCGATAAGAAATTTGTCGATCATTTGCAGAAGGTATTCGATGACGGCAATTATGATCCCGCCAACGAGCCGGATATCGCTTATCCTTATTTGTTTAGTTATTTCAAGGGAGAGGCTTGGCGTACTCAGAAGTTGGTCCGTCAGTTGTTGAAGGATTGCTATCATAACGCCCCGAACGGTGTCCCGGGTAACGAGGATACAGGCACGATGTCCGCTTGGGCTATTTTCTCCATGATGGGCTTCTACCCAGCTTGTCCGGGCGACGTGAACTATGTATTGACTTCCCCGACTTTCGATAAGGTTACGATCCAGCTCGACAAGAAATTCTATCCTAAAGGCGAATTGGTAATCGAGTCTAAGCATAGTAATCCGGAAGCGATCTATATCAAGGACGTTTTCGCCGGCGATAAAAAGCTAAAGGGCTACACCATCTCGCAAGAGGACTTGGTAAATGCCGGAACCTTGCGTTATATCCTCGAGGATACGCATAAGTAAGCCAAGATAAAGATATACCGAATTTGATATTTACCGGACGCAGATGACACCGACAAGCACGGGTGATCTGCGTCCGGTTTATTTTTTGATATCCTAAAACCATTTGATCTTCCTGAATATAAAAAAGGCCGTAGCGGATAGCAAGATCGAGAGCAAGATGATAACCACGAAACCATGCGGCATATCCTCCATGTAGATCGGGACGTTCATCCCGTAGAAGCTAGCGATTAATGTCGGAACCATTAAGATAATGGAAAGTGATGTCATACGTTTCATGATCGTGTTCACGTTGTTGGAGATGATAGAGGCGAAAGCGTCCATCGTACCCGTAAGAATATCGCTATAGATATTTACCGTGTTATGGGCCTGCTTCAACTCGATCTCCACGTCCTCCACCAAATCCTTGTCGATATATTCCGGCTCTTGGAAAATATTCTGGAGCTTGGCCAGCATCACCTCATTCCCGCGGATGGAGGTGTTGAAGAATACCATGCTCTTCTCCAGCTTCATCAACGCTAGCAGATCCTCGTTGCGGATGCTTTTCTCCAACGCCTTTTCCGCCTCGGTGACGGCGTAATTGATTTGTTTCAGGTATTTAAGGAACCATACGGCCGATGAGTGGATCAGCCGGAGGATCAACTCATACTTGTTTTTAATCTGGAGTTCCTTCCGTTGGGTATAACGGATGAAATCGGGGATCAAGTCCGTCTTATGGTAACATACGCTTACGATGATCTCATTGTTCGTGATGATACCGATCGGCACCGTATTGAACGGGATGTCATGATCTTGGTTCTGCAACGGGATACGTAAGATGGTAAGCAACCAATTCCCCTCGTACTCGATACGGGGACGCTCGTCCGTATCGGCTATATCGCTCAAGAATGATTCGGGTACGTTAAATCGATCCATCAAGAATTGAAGATCTTCGGGAGTCGGGCACTCTACGTTTACCCAACTGTTAGGAAGCCATTGGTTCTTCTCCACATAACCGGCCTCACAATAAAGAAATTGTCTCATTATTGCCTCCTTTCGTGTTTAATCCGAGCAGAGGATCAATGAAACCCTCCGCCTCGTTAGTTCATACTCTGTTCTGTTTCTAGCGGGATACTGTCGTCCATAATTTGAAAATTACTTTTTACGGGTGCAAAGATAATACTTTTTTACGTAAGTAAAGTTATGTCGCTGTATGCTGACAGCAATATTGTTGCCAGTTTACGTTAGCATAGGCTTACTTCTCTGAGAGTATTGCGATACTTCTGGTAATAGTACTGGAGTACTTTCATGGAAGTACCCGAGTACTGCCTAAGAAGTACTCCAATACTTCTTAGGCAGTACTGGCCGTCTATTCAATCCCGCATTTTCCCTCTTCGTTGAAGTAGAAGAAGAGCCCGGTATCTATGCTGGCCGGGCCATGGATACGGTTTACGGCGGGTTCCCATGCGGGCATCAACTGGAGTACCCGTAAGGCTTCATCGCGGAACTCATCATAGGTTTTCCCCGTATCGCGAGGATACAGTATATTCTCGGGTAGGCTTATGGGATTCTGTAACATTCCTAAGGAATCGATCGTGAAGGAGTAGAAGAGTCGTACCTTCGTGCCCGTACCTTTATAAGATTCGGGATAACGCAGGTTCTGTTCGAAGAAACGGATCATGGCTTCTCTTCCTCCCTTGAACTCGGCCATGGGGCGAGGCTCGTGGAGCCGGCTGGCGAAGCGTGTGTATTCCTCATAATCTTCCGGGTTATCGGATAGGTAGAATGTGGCGGTTAAAGGGTAATGGACGAGGCCGGCGCCATGTCCGGTGCTGACGGTCTTATGCACCCGGTACAATCCCGGTGGATTTTCCTTGAGCTCAGGCATCAAGGTGGCCGAGAAATCGTCTCTTGTCTGGTTAGGAAAGATCGGATAGCCGAGATCGACGAAGGCGTTGGGTTGCGGGACCCCTTTCCATGCCCTCCCGTCGAAATGCTCGATGAAATAACTTTCGCCTCCCATCCCTTCTTGGTTGGTGTGGTTGGTGATGGCGATCTCGATCCGTTCGATGTTGGTTGGGTAGACATTCGGGCTTACTCGCATGGAGAAGTGGGTGGTGTCCTCGCAAAGAGATTCCTCGGGCGACCGGTCGTAAGGGCCTCCGCCGATCCGGATGAGGGGCGAGTCGAATACGTACGTCTTAAATGCTTTTACATACGGGGTTTCCGCTATGATAAGCTGTAGGAAGACGGAGTCGTCCGTGTTCCAGAGGGAGGCCATGTTTCTGCGGATCTTCCGTAGATGCGGGGGAAGGGTATCGTATTCCTTGCCGAAGAACAATTCTATGCTGTCCCGTATCTGCTTGGCGGTCCATCCTTCCGTGGAAACTGAAGATGCGGCATGGGTATCAGTCGGTAACGGTAGGGTATCTTGCCGTGCTATGGATTGGGAGTCGGCTGAGTAGTCGCTACTGTTTTCCCCTTTCTTTTGTTTGGTATGGCAGCCGTATAATAGGCAACCTCCCATGATAACTAATCCGATAAAATACGCTTTCATGATTCGACAGGTTTTAATTCCTAAATATAAAGAATCTTTTTCAGAAATGGGTAAAAGATATTACCTTTGACTCCCCAAATAGAAAGAATGATGGCAGAAGGAACAAGAAATACAGGAAGAGGAAGGAAAAAGCCTGTGGAGATGCTCCCCGATATGGGGCGTCTTCAGCCACAGGCCCGTGAGTTAGAGGAGGCTGTGTTGGGTGCGTTGATGCTGGAGAAAGACGCGTACTCGATCGTCAGCGAGATCTTGAAGCCGGAGTGTTTCTATGAGAAAGCGCATGAGAAGATTTATGCCGCTATCGTAGACTTGGCGTTGAGCCAGCGTCCCGTGGATATGCTTACCGTAACGGAGCAATTGAAAAAACGGGGAGAATTGGAGGATGTAGGCGGACCGTTCTATATCTCTCAACTTACCAGCAAGGTGGCCAGTAGCGCCCATATCGAGTATCACGCCCGGATCATTGCCCAGAAATATCTGGCGAGGGAGTTGATCTCTTTCACGGCGATGATCCAAGGAAAGGCATTTGATGAGACGCTCGATGTAGAGGACTTGATGCAAGAGGCGGAGGGTAAGTTGTTCGAGATCTCTCAACGTAACGTAAAGAAGGATGTCACCCAGATCAACCCCGTCATCAAGGACGCTATGGAGATGTTGCAAAAGGCGGCTCTCCAGAAGGAAGGTCTGAGCGGATTGCGTACGGGCTTCGAGGGGTTGGATAAGATGACTTCCGGTTGGCAGAATTCAGACCTTATCATTATCGCTGCCCGTCCGGCCATGGGTAAGACGGCTTTCGTGCTTTCCATGGCGAAGAATATGGCGGTGAATTTCAATACGCCTGTCGCCCTGTTCTCGCTCGAGATGAGTAACGTACAGTTGGTAAACCGTCTGATCGTGAATGTCTGCGAGATACCGGGCGAGAAGATCAAGAGCGGACGCTTGGAGAGCTACGAGTGGGAGCAGTTGGACTTTAAGATTAAGGAGCTTTACGACGCCCCGATCTTCGTGGACGATACCCCGAGCTTGTCCGTCTTCGAGCTGCGAACGAAAGCCCGTCGCTTGGTGCGCGAGCATGGCATCAAATGTATCATTATCGACTACCTTCAGTTGATGAACGCTAGCGGTATGAACTTCGGTAGCCGTGAGCAGGAGGTGAGTACGATCTCCCGCTCGTTGAAGGGATTGGCGAAGGAGTTGAATATCCCGATTATCGCCTTGTCGCAGTTGAACCGTGGTGTGGAAGCTCGTCAAGGCGTGGAAGGTAAGCGTCCGCAGCTAGCCGACTTGCGTGAGTCCGGAGCTATCGAGCAGGATGCCGATATGGTATGTTTCATCCACCGTCCCGAATATTATAAGATTACGGAAGACGAGCGGGGAAATTCCCTGATCGGTCTTGCCGAGATCATTATCGCCAAGCATCGTAACGGTGCCGTGGGGGATGTCCGGCTGCGCTTTAAGAGCGAGTTCGCCAAGTTTATGAACGTAGAGGAAGATATAGCGGTAAGGGAATTCTCCTCGACCATGAACGGTGGAGACCCGATGCCCCCGATCCCATCGGCGGGAGCTGACTTCTTGAGTCAAGGTAGCAGTAACGAGGTTCCGTTCTAATATAGCATGAATGAGCGAAAGAGGCGAAAACGTTTGCGGTAGATTTTTCGCCTCTTCTTTTCTGTTTCGTTGGCGAATCCGATTCGAAACTTCTATCTTTGTGATTGAAAACAAATTACTGAATCAGCCATGACGAGACACTTAGTTCCGGTATCTATATACCTGTCGCTGTTGCTTAGCTGCAACTCACCGAAAGAATACAAATCCTTTGATGAATACCCTTCCTATGAGGGAGACGATCTGGAGTTGTTCTATTCCCCCACGAAATCCGTGTTCACCCTTTGGGCCCCGACGGCGGAAGAAGTCCGCTTGAATCTTTACGCCTCCGGTGAGGGAGGGGAGCCTATCCGCCAGTTGCCGATGAAATCCTCGGATAAGGGTACGTGGCGTATCTCCGTGAGCGAGGATCTGAAAGGTTCCTTCTATACCTTCCAGATCCGTATCGGCGATAAATGGCTGGATGAGACTCCCGGTATCTGGGCGAAAGCCGTCGGGGTGAATGGAAACCGTGCGGCTGTGATCGATTGGGCGGCTACCGATCCGGAGGGCTGGGAGGCGGATAAATCTCCCGAGTTGAAAAGCTTCTCCGATATTATCATCTACGAGATGCATCATCGGGATTTCTCGATCGCCGCGAACTCCGGCGTGACGCATAAAGGTAAGTTTCTCGCCTTGGCGGAGAACGGCACGAAAGGTCCGGGCGGCGTGGCTACCGGCGTGGATCATCTGAAGGAGTTGGGCGTTACCCATGTCCACATCCTTCCTTCCTATGACTATGGCTCGGTGGACGAGACCCGCTTGCAAGATAATGTGTACAATTGGGGATATGATCCCAAGAACTATAACGCCCCCGAGGGGAGCTATTCCACCGATCCTTACAATCCCGAGGCTCGTATTCGTGAGTTCAAGGAGATGGTGCGGGGGTTGCACCGGAATGGTATCCGTGTGATCATGGACGTGGTTTACAATCATACCTTTGTGGGTGACGGGTCGAATTTCAGCTTGACCGTCCCCGGTTACTTCTACCGTCATAAACCGGACGGAAGCTATTCGGATGCCTCCGGCTGTGGTAATGAGACCGCTTCGGAGCGGGCGATGGTACGCCGCTATATCGTGGAGTCCGTGAAATATTGGGCCGAGGAATACCATGTGGATGGTTTCCGTTTCGACTTGATGGGCATCCATGACGTAGAGACCATGAACGAGGTAAAAGCCGAGTTAGCTAAACTAGATCCTTCCATCTTCGTATACGGCGAGGGCTGGACCGCCAGCGATTCCCCGCTACCGGAGGACCAGAGGGCGATCAAGGTAAACGCCCCGAAACTGAATGATGTGGCCGTATTTAGCGATGACCTGCGGGATGCTTTAAAAGGAAGCGTATTCGAGACTACACAGGCCGGTTTCGCCTCCGGAAAGCCGGAAGGTAACGAGGAGTCTATTAAGTTCGGTATTGTAGGCGCTATCCGCCATCCGCAAATCGACTATAACCAAATATTATATTGCAAAGCGCCTTATGCGAACAAGCCTACGCAAGTGATCAACTATGTCTCTTGCCACGATGATCTTTGTTTGATGGATAAGTTGAAGCTCTCGGCCCCGAAAGACGCTACCCCGGATGAGTTGATACGATTCGGCAAGTTGGCCCAGACCATCATCTTCACCTCGCAAGGAGTTCCCTTCATGCGGGCAGGAGAGGAGTTGCTGCACGATAAGAAGGGCGTACATAACAGCTATCAATCGCCCGATTCAATCAATGAGATCGACTGGTCTTTGAAGGCAAAAAACAAGGATGTTTTCAACTATTACAAGGATTTGATCGCCCTTCGTAAGTCGCACCCGGCTTTCCGTATCGCCACGGCCGAGGGAGTGAGGGAGGCCCTTCAATTCCAAGAAGTGAACCAGCCCGGTGTCGTAGCGTATACCTTAGGGGAACATGCGAACGGGGATAGTTGGAAGAAGATTATGGTTATCTTTAACGGGAACCGGAAGGCGGTAACGGTTTCTCTGCTGGAAGGAACATGGGTTCCGGTTTGTAAGGACGGTCGGATTTATCTGGACGGTAAAGGTTCCGTACAGGGTAAAACTACCGTAAGCGCCTCTTCCGCCTTGATCTTGAAACAAGATTAATACGGAACTAAATCAAAGAAAATCCCCCGGGACATCTCGATGAATACCGAGCGTCCCGGGGGATTTTTTATTAAATCACTTACTTATCTGATTATTTGTAAGCCTCGCCTTTTACAGCTGCGATACCCGGAAGAACCTTACCTTCGATAGCCTCAAGAAGAGCGCCACCACCTGTAGAAACGTAAGATACGCCGTTAGCCAAACCGAATTTGTTAACGCAAGCAACAGAGTCACCACCACCTACTAAAGAGAAAGCGCCGTTCTTCGTAGCCTCAACGATAGCCTCGCCAACCGTGCGAGATCCGTGCGTAAAGTTCTCGAACTCGAATACACCCGTAGGACCGTTCCAAAGGATCGTCTTAGAGTTCTTGATAACGTCAGCGTAGATAGCCTCGGTCTTCGGACCTATGTCAAGACCTTCCCAACCATCAGGAATCTGATCTACCGGAGCGAAATCAGTCTTAGCGTCGTTGCTGAAATCGTCAGCGATCTTAGCGTCAACAGCCAATACCAAGTTTACGCCTTTTTCTTTCGCTTTCTTGATCAAATCAAGAGCAAGATCCAGCTTATCGTCCTCGCAGATAGACTTACCGATCTTACCGCCTTGCGCTTTCGTGAAAGTATAAGTCATACCACCCGTGATGATCAAGTTGTCTACCTTGTTCAACAAGTTCTCGATGATCTCGATCTTGGAGGAAACCTTAGAACCACCCATGATAGCGGTGAACGGACGTTGGATGTCGTTCATAACCTTATCGACAGCCTTCACTTCTTTCTCCATCAAATAACCGAACATCTTGTTGTCCGTATCGAAGTAGTCAGCGATCAAAGCCGTAGAAGCGTGAGCACGGTGAGCGGTACCGAACGCGTCGTTTACATAGCAGTCAGCGTAAGAGGCCAATCTCTTCGTGAACTCTTTCTGGCTTTCTTTAACGGCTTTCTTGGCAGCCTTCTTCTCCTCGTCGGAAGCGTCTTCAGCCAAACCTCTTGGTTTGCCTTCTTCCTCAGCGTAGAAACGAAGGTTCTCAAGCAACAAAGCTTCGCCCGGTTGCAAAGCGGCAGCCTTAGCGCCGGCTTCTTCGCCAATACAGTCGTTTGCAAACTGAACATCTACGCCTAACAACTCAGAAAGGTGCTTCAATATGTGCTTTAAGGAGAACTTATCAGTAGCGCCTTTCGGACGACCTAGGTGAGAACCGATAATTACGCTACCACCATCCGCTAAGATCTTCTTTAATGTAGGAAGAGCGGCACGCATACGAGTGTCGTCGGTGATGTTGAAGTTTTCGTCCAATGGAACGTTAAAGTCAACTCTTACAAATGCCTTTTTGCCGGCAAAATTGAAATTGTCAATTGTTTGCATAACTATTGTATTTAATGTCTGTATTAAAATGTTCCTTTAATCGCTTGCAAACTTACATAAAATATTTTTATTTGACCGTTTGCGCTTGCTTTAAATTTTATACCAATTTGAAACGTAGCCGTAATCTCCCGTCGGCATAGTCGTAATTCAACAGCTTGAAATGTCCTATCTCGGATGTATTCGCCACGTGCGATCCGATACATGCGCAGGCATCGTAATCGCCTATGCGTACGATACGTAATGTATCGCTGGCATCATCGGGCAATTTACTTAAATCCACGATACCGCCGGCCTTTTCTTTTGGCATGAACTCGATGGTTACGGGTAGGTGCCGGTCGATCACCTCGTTTATCTTCTTCTCGACCTCAGCCATGACTTCCGCGCTGGGCTCTTCCGCCAATAGATAATCGCATTTAGACTTCTTCCTCTCTATGTGCGCATTCTTGGATCTGGGACATCCGAACATCCGTACCATTGTCTGGTTTAAGATATGTTCCGCCGTGTGCATAGGAGGATACTCTTGCTTGTTGTGTTCGTTTAATTGGATTTCTTGTTCCATATTAATTATTTTGATTGATTAAATTTACTACTACTTTTACTATGATGTCTTTCTCATGTGCGAAAAGTTCGCTTTCTCCGAATTTATCTTTTAGGCTTCGAATGGCTTCCATCGCATTCTCGTAGGTCGCTTGGAAACGGTCTCCTTTGATTGTCTCCTCTATCGTCAGTTGCTGATAATCATACTTATCCAAAGTATCAAGGGCATAGACATAATCGGTCACGACGGCTAATAAGCCTTTGGACTGATCGGAGGTCAACTGTTCTTGGTTCTTGAGCATATTACCGAGTATACGAACGATATCTTTTAGCTCTTGATAATGTTCTAGTTTTATCTTCTGGTTGATGGCATACCCCTTGATAAGATAGTCTTTCAATATTTTGTTGGCCCAGATACGGAATTGGATACCACGTTGGGATTTTACACGATAACCAACAGATATGATGACATCAAGATTGTAAAGTGTTGTTTCATACTTTTGGTCACCCTCAGAACCCATGTGTGCAAATTTTGCACATGTGATATGTTTTTCTAATTCTCCTTCTTTATATATATTATTAATATGTCGGCCAATGACAGCCCTGTCTTTTTGGAACAACTCACCCATCTGCGCTTGTGTCAACCAAACGGTTTCCTTCTCCATCTTTACATCCAGCTTGATTTCCCCATCTTCCGTTTGGTAAATGATGATATCGTTTAAGGCTGGGTTAAAATCTGCCGTATGCATGGGCGGATACTTTTGCTTGTTGTGCTTGTTCAGTTGGATTTCTTGTTCCATTATTTTATATGTTTTGATTATATTTCTTGAAATCAGGCCAAATGTACGAAATAAAATAGTATCATGCGTGAAAAACGACTTATGAGCATGATATACGGGTACATTAGAGTAAGCAGTGACAAGCAAACGGTAGAAAATCAACGTTTCGAGATCAATAAGTTTTGTGAGCGGGAAAATCTGAAAATTGATGGTTGGATAGAGGAGACCATTAGTGAAACAAAATCGTACAACAAACGTGAGTTGGGTAAGCTTTTAAACCAAGTGAAGAAAGATGACTTAATCATCTGCGCCGAACTATCCCGCTTGGGGCGTAACCTTTTCATGATAATGGAAATCCTGAACATCTGTATGACCAAAGAATGCCGTGTATGGACTATAAAAGATAATTACCGCCTTGGTGATGACATTCAAAGCAAGGTGCTTGCTTTTGCCTTCGGTTTGTCGGCAGAGATTGAGCGTAACTTGATTTCGCAACGGACAAAAGAGGCTTTGGCCCGATTGAAAGCAGAAGGAAAACATATCGGGAGAATAAAGGGGAGCAAGAATAAACGAAACAAGTTGACAGGGAAAGAACTATTACAGAGATGTTGGGCGAGGGATTAAGCAAGAGCCAAATCGCAAAAAAATTAGGAATCAGCCGAAACACACTTTATTTGTATCTAAATGCTGTTCCATAATAAGGGAGGTTTGATAATGACAGGTGGTTTATGTTTGGACGTTTGCAAGGGATAAACTTTGGAGACATACCAAAACTGCTTGCTCCCGAAATCTCATTGGGTGGTAATTTTGTGTTCGATACAAACTGTGGATATTATATCACAAATGTACGCGGAATATCTTTTTCCTTATAATAAATCCGGTATTATCTATATGAATTCTTGCTCGATAGCCTATGGATTCTTGTTCGCATACTGCAGAGAAAACGCGTGAATGCCAATTAAAATATACGATGGATAAATAAATAGTTGTTTAAGCTCTTTTTGAAAGCATATCTCGTTTACCTCAATTATCTTTGCTTTCAAAAAGACATACATGGATAAAGCGGGGAAAGACTTTTTGATAAACGACGAGTTGGAAAGACATCTTGAAAGCATGTACAATGCTCTGGGAGAGATAGACTCACGGCAGGAATCCAAGGTGGTACACCGGGCAGGAGTGATCATGATGTCGGCATTAATCGGTGTGTTTGCCAACTGCCAGAGTTGGAATGAGGTTGCGGACTTCTCGGCGGAACATATCGATTTCATTCGAAAGTTCTTTCCTGACATCCAAAAGGCCCCGTCGCATGACACGCTCAGGCGTTTCTTTTGCCTGGTCTGTCCCAACGCCCTTGAGCGGCGTTACCGTGCGTGGGCCTTGAACATGCGAGAAAATCTTGCCACCTCAAAGGAAGAGGGATTAGTGGAGGAGGGAATCGCCGAGGAGAGGGAAAAGAAGCCGTTCCGCCAGATAGCCATAGACGGGAAGACCATAAAAAAGGCCATGAATGAAAGACGGAGACGGGATGAGGATGGTTTCTTCATGACACAGGAAGAGCGCTCCAATGATAAGCTCCACATCGTCAGCGCGTTTTCTGTTGACGACTGCCTCTCGTTGGGACAAGAGCGGGTGGATAAGAAGGAGAACGAGATAGTTGCCATCCCAAGGCTCTTGGACGATTTGGATATCTCGGAGGGAGACGTGGTGACCATCGACGCCATGGGAACCCAAAAAGATATCGTCTCGAGAATAGCCAAGAAGAGAGCCGGTTATCTGCTAGAGGTTAAAAAGAACCAAGCCACATTGTGGGAAACCATCGCCGGTAACATGAGAGACTTCGAACGTATCCCACTTCCCAATGAGGTGTATAAAGTCCACAAGGAGGGAGAGAATGGGCATGGGTTTGTCTTCCTTCGTGAATGCCGTGTATGCTCCTCACTACATTCCTTAGGAAAAATATACAAGGATTGGGAGAACTTGAGATCCTACGGCCTCATCCGCACGGAACGTGTAGACGAGGCGACAGGGGAAAGTGCCGTGGAGACGCATTACTTCATATCCTCATTGGAGAACGATCCCGAGAAAATCATGCGGGTCAAAAGAAAGCACTGGGGGATAGAGAACGGTTTGCATTGGCAACTGGATATCACATTCAAAGAGGATGATGGCCGCATGGAATGAAGATTGCCTATATGATTTAATAACACGGTGGATTTATGCGTTTTAATTCACGCGTTTTCTCTGCACATATGTGATTATCTTTGTGTATAGGGGAAAATGGTTTTCTTACTAGTAAAACAACATTATATATAGCGATTATGGCGAGATACATCAAGCAAGAGATGAACGATCTTGACGGGACGGGCGAGAAACGAGTGTACTATCGGATGAAGATAGAGCAAAACGTGGATATGGTGCATTTCGTGGAGCAGATCACCTATCCCGGCTCGGGACTGAGCAAGGGCAACGTGTTGTAGGTGATGACGATGGTGGCGGAGCGTCTGGCTTATTGCATGGCAGATGGGCATTCTGTTACGCTTGAAGGGATCGGTACGTTCACGCCTAAGTTGGGAGTGGTGAAAGATAAGGAGAGCGATACCTTGGATGGGGATGATCCGAAGCGGAACGTTCGTAGTCTGGAGGTCAATGGTGTCGGGTTTAGGGCGGATAAGGAACTGGTGCTGGAAACCAAGCTGCGTTGCGATTTGAGTCGGGGCGGTATCGTCCGAGTACGGAAATCCCCTTTCAGCGAGGAGGAGCGGCGGGAGAGGGCTTTGGGCTTTTTGGCGGAGCATCCTTGCATGTGCTTGCAAGATTATATGTTTATCACGGGCTTGAAGCGTACGACCGCTTCCTTGGAATTGCGCCGCCTTGGCGCTGACCCGGAAAGTGGAATAACGATATCGGGCAGGGGAAACCATCGGGTATATATATTGAGGAAAGCAGGAGAGCGGTAAGGGAAAATGAAAAATCCTTTTCTCGTAACCTTTGATAAGAAGATCGACGGGAGAAAGATTTTCAAGTGACTCGCATAGGATTCAAACCTATAACCTTCTGATCCGTAGTCAGATGCTCTATTCAGTTGAGCTAGCGAGCCAATCTATAAATGAATTTGAATATTCAAGTGACTCCTAAAGGATTCAAACCTTTAACCTTCTGATCCGTAGTCAGATGCTCTATTCAGTTGAGCTAAGGAGCCAAGATATATTCTATTGCTATCTTCGAATGGTGACCGCGACAGGATTCAAACCTGTAACCGGCTGATCCGTAGTCAGCTACTCTATTCAGTTGAGCTACGCGGCCATTGTTTCGTGATTGCGAGTGCAAAGGTACGTTTTTGTTTTAAATATGCAAACGTTTCGACTACTTTTTTGCGAATTTAATCTAACATTTTTGGATTGAAGATCAGATAACCAATGTTTAAGCCAAAGTTGAAATTCTCCTTCGGATAACTGTATCCGTTGGCGTACAGACTGATACATAAGAATGGCAATTGCAATACGACCGCCGCTTCACCCATATAATTAAACGAGTGCAAAAACTTACCATAATGCGGGATTCCGACATACGGGTTGTTTTCCGGCACCGTCTTTTGTATTTCATAGAGTGGAGCGAAGCCATACATATCCAACCGGAAGTGCAGAAGCTTGCTTAACTTCAAGATCGGGGAAAGCCCAAAAGCCACATATTGGTTCGCCCGGAACGCCTCGTTGAATACAATCTCGCTATGGGGTGTCGGGGTAAACGCCGGGGCCTGTAATACGCTAGCCGTATAGTTATTCATGAGGTTCTTGCTGGATATGACCATTTCCGCCAAATAACCTAAGTTGAAACGGTTGCTCAGCGTCTGGTATTGGTTCCAGCGCCCTTTCAGTTGCAGCCAGCTATGCACTTTGCGACCAATCGGGGCTTCCGTCGTGGCGGAAGTGGGGGATGGGGTATACTTCTCCGTACCGGTTACGTATTGGGCGATTAGGAATTGCTGTTTTCCGCTTATCGGGTATTGTTTGGTGTTGAGTGAGTTTTGCTCGATACTTAACGAGCCGCTGAATAAATCGTACCAGCTATGGTCGAAAGAGGCGTTCGGGAAAGGTATCGTGGTGCTCTGCAAATAGAAATCGTTCAACCGTCCGTAGGCGAACCCGATCTCCGCTTTCGCGTGGTTGAGGAAGGGGAAGCCTAATTTTAGTTTCATGTACAGTTCTTTCTGCTTAATCATGGCGGGCACTATATCCTCATAAAAGAGGGATTGGCTTTCCGTGTATTTCTTGTCCGAGAAGACTCCTTGCCAATTTAAATAAGTGGGGATTTGCGTTTGCAGGTACATCCGGCCACTCAACATGACACCACTAAAGGAGTTACCCACTTGAAAGTTCGAGTTTACGTCGGCGGCGAACCGTCCCAGATATTGATACCCCAATCCTAGGTATAATTGATTCGCTTGATGAGACGATACGTTTCCACCGAAGCCAACCGTGATCTCTTCTTTCATCTTCACGTCCAGGTAAAGATCGAATTTCTTCTCTTTCCGGTTATAAACGGCATGCGGCATGATTTCCCTAATCTTGGAATAGGTCAGCATCTTGAAATAAGCCCGCTTGAACTCTTCCATGGAGAACTCGTTATTGATATCCCTGTGTAATTGGGCCTCTATGTATTTACGCTGGGCCTCGGATACGCCCGTCACGTAAATATTGCGGAAGATCAGCGGGGGAAGGTTCTCTTTATAGGCTTTTCTTCTTTCGGTAACCTCATTTAAAGGCACTTCCCGGGGAACCCGTTGCTTGATGGAGTCGATCATGGAAAGGGTACGTTTATACCCGATGTCCATAAGCTCCTTACCTTTCTGGAAATCCAATAAGGAGACGGTGGGAAAACTGAATTTAATCATCATGCCATCTTCCTCCGGTACCTCGTAATCGGTCTTTTGCATGATCATGGTCTCGATCTGGTTATAAGGATTCTCCGAAGGCTTTTTATTCCCTCCCGATACCGTTGATCCGAAAATGAAATCCGGGTGGAACGCGTCTTTCATCGGGCCTACCGGGAAATTATCGTAGATACCTCCATCGAATAAAGGAATACTGTCTTTCCATATGGGCTGGAAGAAAAACGGGAAAGTCATGGAGGCACGTACGGCGTCTCCCAGATCCCCATTCTTAAAGATGATCGGCTTTTTAGTATATATATCCGAGGCCACGCAACGGAAAGGGACAAACAGGTTGTCGAAATTCCACCCCGCCTTTGCCGTCGCCTGCGAGAACAAGGCCATGAACGCCTGATTCATCTGTATGGGATTGATCAAGCTTTGCGGTAAGAAGCTAGCCTTGATCTGTAGGGAATCGGACATATCGATGGAGAAATGCGCGAATTCCGGGGTCGGGTAAGGCTCCTTGAAATAATAGGTATATTGCTCCTCCACCGTACCTGTTTGCCAATAGGCGAACTCCTTGGAAAGCATCAGCTCCAGCATCTCCTCGGGGGAATATCCCATGGCGTATAAACTACCGATAATCGCCCCGATGGAGGTGCCGGTAATGTAATCGATCGGTATATTATTTTCTTCCAGCGCCTTGATCACTCCGATATGTGCCGCTCCTTTGGCACCGCCGCCACTGAGTACCAACCCTACTTTCTGGGCGGAAACAATCTGAATGGCAGCAAGGAATAAGGCTATGATAACTGTTATTTTCCTCATATGAACCCAATCTGTTTTTCTTCTCCAAATGTAAGAAGTATTTCTTTAGAAACATAAACATTTTGTTTTTTCGTATTGTTGAGTTATCAATACAATTAAAACAGATGATGTTATGAAAGAGAAAGAATTGAATAGGGAAGAGCGGAATAAGACCGTTATGGAGACCGGTGCTTTGGTCATGGCTGAGTTTTATGCGGATTGGTGCCCTCATTGCCAGAAAATGATGCCGATCGTGAAGGAGTTCAAGGAATTGGAGAAAGGAAAATTAGAAGTGGTACAAATCAATATCGAGGAGGAGAGCGCTCTTGCCGATTTGTATACGGTGGAATCGATTCCTACTTTTATCCTGCTACGGAAAGGGGAGGCTTTGTGGAGACAATCCGGCGAGATGAGCTTGGATAGGTTACGGAAAGTGGTCGAGGATGTCGTGGGCTGAAACTAAAAAAACCGTTCCCCCGAGAAGGAACGGTTTTTTATATATGTGAGGATTGGTTTATCCGATCAGTTCTACGCTACGTTTGATGAATTGGCTTAATGCCTCTCCCTTCAGCATACCGTTTCCTAACAAAGCAAGGTCGATCAACTGACTAACTGTCTTGTTCGTGCCGGCGTATTCGGCGAGAACTTGGTTGCGTTGCTCACGAAGCTCATCCAGCTTATGGTCGGTGTTGGTCATATCCTCTTTCTCTTGCGCCGTGATCTCATCTTCTTTCTTTTTGCTTTGAGCCTCACGTAAGTCGGCTTGACGAGCCTCCCATCCTTTGATATCGCTAAGGATCGGTTTTAACTTCTCGTCGCAAGCTTGCTCCTCTTCAGTTAATACTTTCTTGATCAACGGATGATCCGTATTCAATACGAAGTTGAAGCTATCCGGCATCTCGCCATAGAAAGACATACCCGGTTGCATAGCGGACATCTCACGCATTCTTCGCATATACTCGCTTTGTGTCAACATGACAGGGTTCGCGTTTTCGCCCAATGCCTCGAATGTTACGTAGAACTCGGTCTTGTTCAATTTCGGCATCTGACTCTTGAATACTTCCTGCATGGCCGTTTTCTGCTCCTCGCTCAAGGTTACCTTATTCGAGTCTTCCTTGCGGATCAGGTTATCGATCGTATCGCTATCCACACGAACGAAGCGGCTCTTCTCGAACTTCTGCTCCAATTGTCCGATCAAGTGTACATCCAATTGTCCGTCCATTTCCAAGACGCTGTAACCTTTGTCCTTTGCGGCTTGTATATAGCTGTATTGCTCGTCTTTATTGGTGGTATACAGATAGATTAAGTTACCCTCTTTGTCTGTCTGGTTGTCCTTGATTAAGTTCTTGTATTCCTCGAAAGTGAAGTATTTGCCTTCGACGTCCTTGAATAAGGCGAACTTAACCGCGCGGTCGTAGAATTTCTCATCAGTCAACATACCATATTGGATGAATAGTTTCAAGCTATCCCATTTCTCCTCGAACTGCGGGCGGTCGTTCTTGAAGATCTCTTCCAAGCGGTCTGCCACCTTCTTCGTGATGTGGTTGGAGATCTTCTTCACGTTCTGATCGCTTTGCAAATAGGAACGGGATACGTTCAACGGGATATCCGGCGAATCCAATACACCATGCAATAATGTCAAGAACTCAGGAACGATACCCTCTACGGAATCCGTAACGAATACTTGGTTGCAATATAACTGGATCTTGTTACGATGCAAGTCGATATTGCTCTTGATGCGAGGGAAATATAAGATACCGGTCAAGTTGAACGGATAGTCTACGTTCAAGTGAATCCAGAACAACGGCTCATCCGTCATAGGATATAAGTCACGATAGAACTTCTTGTAATCCTCGTCGGTCATATCGGCCGGTTTGCGAACCCATGCCGGTTTGGTGTCGTTGATTACGTTATCTTCGTCCGTATCTACATATTTGCCATCCTTCCACTCTTGCTTCTTGCCGAATGCGATAGGAACCGGTAAGAAACGGCAGTATTTTGTCAATAAGCCATTGATCTTATCCTTGTTCAAGAAATCTTTATTCTCGTCGTCTATATACAGGATGATATCGGTACCACGATCCTCTTTCGTCGTTTCCTCCAAGGAGTATTCCGGTGTACCGTCGCAGCTCCATTTCATGGGAACAGCGCCTTCTTTGTATGATTTCGTCACGATCTCTACTTTCTTGGAAACCATGAAAGAGGAGTAGAAACCAAGACCGAAGTGACCGATGATAGAAGCGGCGTCGTTCTTGTATTTCTCAACGAACTCCTCGGCGCCGGAGAAAGCGATCTGGTTGATGTACTTATCGATCTCCTCGGCCGTCATACCGATACCCCGGTCAGAGATCGTGATCGTTTTGTCATCGAACTTAACCTGTACGGTCAAATCGCCGAGTTCGCCTTTAAACTCGCCTACGGAAGAAAGCGTTTTTAACTTCTGGGTAGCGTCTACCGCATTAGAAACAAGTTCACGAAGGAAGATTTCGTGATCACTGTATAAGAACTTCTTGATAATCGGAAAGATGTTTTCCGATGTTACTCCGATGTTACCTTGTTTACTGCTCATAGTCTGAATATCTTATTATTTTTATTGTTATTTTGTGCGTATTCCTGATCTTGATCATTCTCAAGATCCGCCTATTCCTATACAAAACGAATGCCAAAATGTTTCGGATAAACTATAAATGACAAAAAGGCAGATACCGGCTGATAGATTTGCAGCCGGGCATAGTTTGATCAAACCATATCATCACCTGTCTTGGCGAATGTAACACGGACGGTTTTATGGAATGGAATAAAACGGGATACGATCGCTATGCATAAGGAGATGACTAATAAATACCCCAGTATCTCTTTTAACGCCAATAATAAGCTTTGTTGCTGTAACGTATTATAGAGTGTATTGGTAGCCATTTGCGCTGCCTCGTCGTAGGGATGCCCTTGGGTCAAGGCATTGCCAAGCGCTTGGTTATAGCGTGAGGCGGCTAGAGGATCGGCCAGCGTAACGGTTTCTGATAAGGAATACATATATTTTTGTTCCAAGCGATATAGTATATTACTGTAAAAAGAAGTCGCCATGATGGGGGATAATACTGAACGGAAAATGATGAGAAAGAAAGCGTTTGACAATAAATATTTAGGATTTAAATCTTCCACGGCAAATAAGGCGAAAGCTATGATAAGAACCATCATGCCCAATCCCCTGAGGAATATAGGAAAGTAGAGCATCTCGTATCTGCTATCCGGTGAGATCCCGAAATAAAGGCTCCCGAAGAACAGGACGAAACAACTCATTCCTCCCGCTATCAAGAAACGAAACCGCCAACGTTGCCACCGGAACCACCAAAAACAGATGAACGCCCCCAAGACATATCCCGGAAGCAAATAAGTATAGAGGGAATAGGTATGGGTACTGTCTACCTTTAAGATACTGGTCAGGTAGCTGGTCAACAAGGTAGTCGAAGTACTGAAAAACATGACAAGCATCATATAGAAATAACCGATAATGGCTTTCGGCTGGTATAAAGGCGCCAGATTCACGTACGGACGTTCCGAATGATATTGATACCAAATAAATAAAGCGATCAATATCGGGGCGATCATGATATAAAGGCAAATCTTGGGGGATGCCATCCAGTCGAGTACTTTCCCGTAATTAATGACATACATAAGCATTAACAATCCGGTGGATATGATGAACATTTCCCGGATGTGTAGATCGGCCAAGGGGATGGACTTGATCGGCCGGTTATGGCGGAAGCAGATGATTACCATTACTATGGCCAATAAAATCATTAGCATCATGAAGTAATACATATATTTCCAGTCGTAATGGTAGGCTAACTGTGCGGTAACAAGCATGGACGCTTGTCCCCCTCCGAAAACAAAAGGATAGAAGTAGGAATAGAATTGGCTACGTATATTTTTAGGGCTGAATATCTTTTGTGCGTACCGGATAAACCACAGCATGAGAAACCCTTTCAGGAAACCGATCGCGAAACTACAGACGATCAATATGTCGGCGTTCTGGGAGCGGGCACAGATCCAGCTTAAGAAGAACTGGGCGACTAAATCCGCTAACAATAAGAATTTTATAGAGAAGGCTTCTAATATCTTCGGAATAATCGGATAGGATACCGCCATTCCCGCCGCTGCTGCGTAATATCCCATGGTTATATCCTCGGTGTTCGTGCCTAGCGTGTTTGATACCTCCAGCATACTGCCGGTGTACGAACCGTTTAGCATCGTAACCGGAAGGATAACGATGAAGATGCAAATCAATCCTAACCAGTCCGGCACCCATTGGCGGATCGGTGCCCCAAGCTCTTTCATCGTGATCATTTGCGTAAGGCTTCTGTTTCAACCATCATGCCTGCTCTTAAGTATTGCGTATCTTCTTGCGATAGATTTTCCAAGTCTATCCGTACCGGGATACGTTGTTGTACCTTGACGAAGTTTCCGGCGGAATTGTCGGTCGGGACCAATGAGTATTTGGAGCCTGTGGCGTCGGAGATTGCGGTTACCTCCCCGTTGAATATCTTTCCCGGCAACGCGTCTACCTTGATACGTACTTTTTGCCCGATATAGATGTGGGGGATCTGGGTCTCCTTGTAATTGGCCGTGATCCATTTGTCTTTATCTCGTACGAGGTAGGATATCGTTTGTCCGGCTTGCACGTATTGTCCGGGCTCTAAGGTCCGTCTGCCTACATGACCGTCGTAAGGGGCGGTTATAACGGTATAGGAAAGGTTTAACCTCGCTAAATCCAGATCCGCTTCTTTTCGTAAGATCGCCGCCTCGGCTCCTGTTGTCTTCTTGCTGGTTTCGGTGAATTGGGAGAAAGCGGCTTTCTTTTGTTCCACCAACGCCTGATATCGGGCTTGCGCCGCCTCGAAAGCGGCTTTGGATTGCTCGTATTGTTGCTCGGGGACCGATTCTTCTTTCAGCAGCCGCTCAAATCGGTGATAATCCTGTTCCAGTTGCCAAAGCTTGGCTTTAGCTTCGGCGATGTTGGCGTCTTGTACGGCGATGTTCGTATGGGAGGTCTCGATACCGGAACGAAGTACGTCTTGTGATCCTTGGGCATCGATCAACGCGGCCTCTGCCTCTTTTACCTTGATCCGATATTCCCGATCGTCCAGTATGAGAAGTGTGTCCCCTTGGTGAACGTACTGGTGTTCCTTGAAACGGACCTCTTTTATGTAGCCGGAGGCACGTATATTTAGTGGGGCGATATATTGGTCCACAAAGGCATCGTTTGTCACCTCATAATTGATGTAACGCCAGAAATAATTGGCTGTCCACCAAATGCCGGAACCGGCTAAAAGGATACATATGGAGTTTAATACTATATTCCGTGTCCTTACTTTCTTTAGTCTTTGATGTTTCTCTTTTAATTCGTTTGCCATAGTCGTTGTTTCTTTTTAGAGACGGCCGCAAGCCTTCTGTAGTTGATAGTAAGTGTAAATCACGTGGGTACGGGCATTCGTGAGCTGTAGCTCCGCGTTGAGGAGAACCGAGTTCGCGTCGAGTAAGTCGGTTAGGATCGCCAATTGGTTTAAATACCGGTTTTGCATGATCCTGTAGTTCTCTTGAGCTTGCCGTACGGATAACTTCAAGGCTTCCACTTCTTGTAGGGCCTCCTTATGACGTAAGAACGCGGTGCGTACTTCCATGCGGATTTTCTGCTTTTTCTGTTCCTCCTCGTTTTTATGTAACGAGACCATCCATTTGCTTTCCTTTATTTTATGGTTGTTTTTATATAAAGAGGATAAAGGGTAGGAGAGCGACAGTCCTATGTTCCAGTTGTTATTGTACATATCCGCTAATGTTCGGGAGACCGGACGTGCCAATGTGTTCGAGGCATATAGCGATAGGCTGGGTAGCGAGGAGGCTTTAGTCAAACGTATATCGTTTTGGGCTAACTCTGTTTGTTTCCGGAGTAGACGTATCGCCGGATCATTGGAATAGGCTTGGGCTACATAATCTTCGTAAGTTTCTAAAGATACGGTTTGGTCCAGTAACGTGGTATCTGGTTTGAGCAATAGATTCTCATCGAGACCGATCAGGATATCCAATTGCTGTGATACCAGTATGAGGCTATTATCCGTTTCTTGCAAGGATAGGCGGTCGTTGGTTAATTGCATCTCGCTTCTTAATACGTCGTTATTGGTTATCAGTCCCTCTTTTTTCATACGCCGGATATCTTGCAGGCGGCGTTCCGATTCCTCGATATTACGGGAAAGCACCTCACGTTGTTTAAACAGGCTGAAAAGACCGATGTATTGGTTTAATAGACCGAGCTTGATCTCACTCTGGTCTGTGAGCGTTTGTAAAGAGGCGACTTCTTTCTCCAGATCCGCTTTCCGGATGGAATACCGGATTTTACCGCCTTGGTATATCGGTTGGGTAAGGTCGATGGCATAGTTCTGGGACCAATCGGGCGCTTCCGGGCGAGTCGGATGGGCGAGTCCTTGCTCAAAGAGGATCGGTTGCCCTACATATCCACCTTTCAAGCCGATTTGCAGGTCTGGCAATTGTGCGGAACGTGCCGTATGGGTTCTCTCTTGCGCTATCGATTCTTTTAAGACGTCTGCTTGGATCTGCAGACTATGCCGTACGCCTCTCTCGAAAAGCTGGTCGATGGTCAAGAAGAGCGAATCGGTTTGGGCGATTGCCGGAAATGTAGCGACCGTCATACAAAAGAGGCTCAATACGTGCTTTTTATATATTCTCAAGGACATTATGTACTGCTTTTAATTCGGATAACATGGTTTCTACGTTCTCTATTCCGATAATATGCTCCGCATGTACATAAACCTGATCAAGGATCGGGCGAATTTGCTTTTTGAATTCTTCTCCTTCCGGGGTTAGGAAAACCAGTTTGTTCCTCCGGTCCTCGGGATCTTCTTTCCGATGGACGTAGCCTTTCTTCTCTAAATTGTTCATTAGGTTTGTCAGACAAGCCTTATCCTTTGCCGTTCTCTCTGCCAAGACCTGTTGGGTGATACCTTGTTCGTGCCATAGGCAACTCAAGATTTGAAGCATCTCAAATGTTATACCGGCGTTGTTCTTTTTCAGCGTTCGTTGCATAGACCGACGAAATGCCATGCGTGTGCGGACAACTTGTAACATAAGTTCCCGGAATTCTTTACCTTCTACCATTACTTATAATTCTTTTAAACTTGCTGGGCGCGAAGATAGCGTTTTTTCTCGGATTAGTCAAATGTTTAACTAATTAGTGTCTCGCTAATAAAGTATGTTTGCCATCTAGGTGGCACAGCTGTGCCATCGGCGTGGCACGGGCTTGCCATCACTATGGCACGGGTATGCCATCAGCGTGGCACAGCTGTGCCAAGGCGATGGCAGATGTTGGCACAGTATGTGCATGAAAGACAGGTGTATAGAATGAAGGCGTAACAAACCCGTGGAGTGATTCGTTACGCTTTCTGTTTAGTTCTCGTTTACGAGTTTAAGATGCATTCTTCTTTATCCAAACGCCTCCTTCAATTGCTTCACCCATCGCTCGATTCGTTTGTCGGTTTGATCCGGTTGGTTTTCCAAATCGAGGACTAAGCCTAGTAATTTGCCATTTTTCAAGGCTTTGGAGGCATTAAAGAAATAATCATCCGAAGAGGTCTCGCCTACTAAAGTCGCTCCACAGGAGGTGAAAGCGTCCGCCAGTATGCCGACTCCATCGGCGAAATTATCCGGATAATTCGTTTGATCTCCAAGACCGAAAATAGCGACCTTCTTATTTTTAAGGTCTAAAGTGACCAGTTCCGGGATGATCTCGTCCCAATAGGTGGGAAGCTCGCCATCGAACCAAGTAGAGGTTCCTGCGATTATATGGTCGTAAGCCTCGAAATCTCTTTTCCATGCGCTTTCAATAGGGATGATATCGATCTGATCCTCCCCGAAAGCTTTTCTTATTTTATTGGCGACAAAGGTTGTTTTCTCTGTGCCCGTTCCGTAAAATAATCCTGTTTTCATTGTGATGCTTTTAAAGATTTAACGAATGTGGATCTAATAAAGCAGCAGTTCTTTTGCCGCATGATAGATGGTCTCCTCGTTGGGGAGGATGGCCCGTTCCAAGACCGGATGGAAACCAACCGGAGTGAATAGGGAACCTACCCGTTGGATCGGAGCATCCAAGTACTGGAATAGTTCCGAGCCGATGATACCGGCAATTTCCGCTCCGAAGCCAGAGAAGACCTTGTCCTCATGTACGATCAATACTTTACTGGTTTTCTTCACCGAGTTGAAGATCGCCTCTTTATCCAATGGTATCAAGGTACGAAGATCGATAACCTCCAGTTCCCAGCCTTTTTCTTTGTAAAGAAGCTCGGCTACGTTGAGGCAAAGGTGGGTCGTATTGCCATAAGTGATGATTGTCAGATCTTTTCCCGGACGGCGTATACGGGCTTTCCCAAACGGAACCTCGAAATCCTCGGGGACAAAGGTGGAGGCTTCTACCGCGTTGTAGAGCGCTTTCGGTTCCAGATAGAGCGTAAAGCCTTTAGAACGCATACTCGTCCGCAACAGTCCGGCGGCATCATCTGCGAAAGAGGGATAAACAATCCGGGCACCGGGTAATGAGGTCAATGCACCCTCAATGGTCTGGGAATGATAAAGCCCTCCTCCGATATAGCCTCCGGAGGCTAGGCGCAAAGTGATGTTTGGGGTAAATTGCCCGTTGCTGCGCCAATACTCATGCGTACATTCCACGTATTGCTCGACGGCCGGCCAGAAGTAATCGGCGAATTCCGCACCCTCGATCACTACATGGATCTTCGGGTCAAAGCGGCACATACCGTTCGCTGTCCCTACGATATAATCCTCGGCGATAGGGGCGTTGAAGACTCGCTCGATACCGAATTCTTGCTGCATGCCTTTGGTGATGTTGAATACGCCACCCTTTTCTTTATTGGCTACATCCTGTCCCCAGATAAATGTATCCGGGTTGTGCCGGAACTCCGCTTTCAACGTCTTGTTGATCGCCGTAACTAGCGTTTCTTTCTCTCCTTCCTCGTTTTGAACACCTTCTTTGTATTTCAGAGGTTGATAAGGTTCCGGGAGGACGTAATCCTTGACGGTAGACGGATCGGGATCGGGGGCGGCCATCGCTTTCCGATTGGCGGCTTTCAGGTCTTTAGCCGCTAGATCCGCGATCTCTTTCAATTCTTCCTCGGTGAAACGTCCGTAACGAATCAGCATGCGATGGAATTTGTATAAAGGATCGGCGGATTTTACATAGGTAAGCTCGTTCTCATCACGATACAAGGTATGTTTATCGGAGTTTGAGTGGGAGCCTATCCGTACGCAATTGGCCTGAACGATCACGGGAGTCCGGTTGGCGATCGCGTACTCTTTGGCCTCGGTCATGGCATTCATGGAATCGAACACGTCTTTTCCATTGCAATGGATAATACGTAAATTCTTGAAGCCAGAGAAGTTATCGGCAACTTTACGATTGGCCGTCTGGTCCTTTTTGGGGACAGAGATACCATATCCATTGTCTTGGAAGACAAAGATAACCGGCAGTCGCTCATTGCTGGCGCCATTGATTGCCTCATACACATAGCCTTCGGAAGCGGCCGATTCACCGTGCGAGGTAATCGCTACGCCTTTCTGTCCATAGTAAACCATCGCCCGTGCCACGCCGGCGGCATGGAGATCGTGAGTCGCCGTAGCGGAAGAAACGTTCTCGATATGCCATTCCATCTTAGAGAAGTGGTTAGACATGTGGCGGCCGCCACTGGTCAGATCGGTCGCCTTGGAGATACCGTTCAGGATGATCTCCTCGGCGGTCATTCCCGCCGAGAGAACCGTCAACATATCCCGGTAATAGGGGAAGAGAAAGTCCGTGTCCTTATCGAATACTTGTCCCATGGCGAGTTGTATCCCGTCGTGCCCGGCATACGGGGCATGATAAGACCAGCCGAGAGATTGCAATAAATAGGAGGGAGCCTTCTCATCGATCGCCCTTCCGAGCGTCATAAGGTAAAACCATTTCCTGAGAGTCTCCTTATCTGTTGTTTTTATATCATACTTTTTCATGTTGTTCTATTATATATAATGTATTAAGCGTTCCAATTCTCTAGTTCGTCGGCGATGGAACGTAAAAAGGCTCCCGCCAAAGCTCCGTCCACGATACGATGATCGTAGGAGAGTGAGAGGTACATCTTGTGACGGATAGCGATCGTATCTCCCTCGGGCGTCTCTACTACCGCAGGCTTCTTCTCGATATAACCGACGGCTAGGATCGCTACTTGAGGCTGATTGATGATCGGGGTGCCGAACAGACTCTTGAAGGTTCCGAAATTCGTAATCGTGAACGTTCCGCCTTGGATGCTATCCGGGGCGAGCTTATTCTCACGGGCTTTAGCCGCCAAGGTATCTATTTGTGAGGCGAGGCCACTTAGGTTCAGCTTATCGGCATCGTGTATAACCGGGACAATTAAATTTCCGTCGTTTAAGGAAACCGCTATACCTATATTAATAGGCTTCTTTAGGATGATATTGTAACCGTCCACGGATGAATTTACTAATGGATAGGCTTTCAACGCTTTGGCGGTCGCTTCGGTAATAGCCGGCATATAAGTTAGGTTGATGCCTTCTTGCTTGAAGAATTGATCCTTCACTTTTTTACGCCAGTTAACCAGTCGGGTCACGTCTACCTCGATAACCGACGTCACATGCGGAGATACTTTTTTCGATAATACCATATGGTCCGCAATGATCTTACGTACACGATCCATTTCTCTCACCTCGTCTCCTTGAGCGAGTGGAGCGGATGGAGTGGCCGCTGTCATAGGCATGGAAGGAGCGGTCGGCGGCGCTACCGTAATTGTTGGCGTGCTCGTAGCCGTTTGCTGCATGGAAGAAACAGGAGCCTGTTTCGGCTTCGGCATTTCCGTACCTTTATTTTTGTGATCGATATACGTTTGAATATCTTTCTTACTGAGACGTCCCAGATATCCGGTACCCGGAATATGATCCAGTTCATCTTGCGACACACCGGCAGCTTTCGCTAATTGCAATACGACGGGAGAATACCAACGATCTTCCTCTTGGGAATTCTTTGATAATTCCTCTGGGACGGGAGCGGGGACTTGTTCTTTCGGTTGAGTAGCCTCCGAGGTTTCCGGCTGAGCTCCGTTATCCTCTCCTTCACCTTCGATCTCAAGGATCGCTACGACTGTACCGACCGCTACGGTGTCTCCCTCATTAAAAAGAAGTTGTTTTACTTTTCCCTCAACGGGAGATGGAATCTCAGCGCTTACTTTCGCTGTGCTTACTTCGAAAAGGACATCATCTTCCTCTACGGTATCACCTACCTTTACCGACCATGAGATGATGGTTCCTTCTGTAATACTTTCGCCCAACTTAGGCATCTTTATCTCAAATGTAGCCATATTTTGATTTTTTAATTACTGTTATATAGTGGGAGACGGGGCGTGCCCCGTCTCTACAAACGGTATATAATAAGAACAAAGATCAAGAAGGTAAGTTTCTGTATTATAGTGTATAAGTGTTAAAGTTCCAGCTGGCTGTAGCATATTTCTGCTCTTTAAGCCGATAGATGGCTTCCAAGTCTGCTTGCGTGAAATAATAATCTTGAATGCCGGGATTATTGATCGTGAAATAGTAAAGAAGCGCTTTCTTAAAATGCTGGATGGAGATAGAAGCCGGAAGATGGGCGCTGATATTCGTGACCGGACTCCGTACAGATTTAACGAATGTCGATCGTTTACCTCCTGTTTTCTCTGGTGCTTGACGGGATGTACTTTTCAAGGAGGTGACGAGCCTATCCAGATCGGTGGAAAACAATAAGGTAGCATGGTGCATATACCGATTCTTATGGATACTCTGTGCGCTACCCGATATTTTAAATCCTCCGATAGTTAATCCTTTCCGTTCATCCACCTCGACATGTACTCCCAATGTCTTGAGAAAATTCATGATCTGGATGGTATATTTATCAGTCTGCATAATCTGGCCGGTCTCTATAAATGTAAGATTCAGGTTTCCCGGATCATGGTAAACGGCACCACCACCGGAAAACCTGCGCGCTATCTTGATTTGTTGGTCTTGTACGAATTTGAGATTTACCTCGGCCCATACATCCTGATGCTTACCGATCACGATTGATGGTTCATTCTGCCAAAGCATGAAAATATTCTCTTTGAAATTCTTGAGCAGATACTCTTCGGCGGCCAAATTGAAGTATGGATCCGTTTGTGTATTGTGAATGCAAAGCATCAGGAAACTGTTTTAGTTAGGCGTTTTATTAGATATATAAACTTTCGTGGAGGATCTCACTGACTGTCGGATGCGGGAAAATATTTTTCTTAAATTCATCGACTGTATAACCATTCTCGACAGCGATTCCGGCGGTGACGATAATCTCGGATGCCGGATTCCCTAGTAGATGGCAACCGATGATACGATCCTCGTCGTCCGTGATCAGTTTACATAAACCATTACCATTCTCGTTCTCTGCGACGAAACGTCCGGAATAGGTCATCGGGATCTTTTGAACACGAAAACTTTCCCCATTCGCTACCAATTCCTCTTCTGTCTTACCCACGCTCGCCAATTCCGGATTCGTATAAACTACCGCCGGAATGGCTTTATAGCTCATCTCGTCCGGTATGCCTAGGATATGGTGTATGGCAACTTCCGCTTCCCGGTAAGCCGTATGTGCCAGCAGGGAAAAACCGGTAATATCTCCAGCCGCATATACATGTGGATGGGAAGTCAGCATATGTTCGTTTACCTTTACACCGGCCCCTTGTATTTCGATCGCTAGATTTTCTAGTCCCAGACTCTTTGTAATCGGACGGCGGCCCACGCTCACCAATATTTTATCGGCTTCAATCGTGTCTGCCTTGCCGTTTTTCTCAACAAAGACTTTCTCTGCCGATACCTCTGTAACTTTGGTATTCAAGAAAAACTCTACGCCTTTTTTCTTATACTCGGATCGAAGCATCGCTGAGGTTTCTTTATCCATATTCCCTAATATCTCGGGTAGCATCTCGATTACCTTCACTTTTACGCCCATACTGTTAAAGAATGAGGCGAACTCCATTCCGATCACGCCACCACCGATAATCGCTAACGATTTTGGCAAATCGTTGAGATCAAGGGCTTCCCGGGAAGTCCAATACTTGACCTCTGATAACCCTTTGATAGGAGGGATCACGGTTTCAGAGCCTGTGCATACTAACACATTCTTCACTAAATACTCTTTTCCATCGCAGTGAATCCGTATATTTCCAAACTCCTCTCCGGTGATTCGTGCCTCTCCTTCTACAATGGTGACGCCGTTACCCGTAAGCCGGGCTTTTACCCCGAGCGTAAGTTTACGGACGGTCTTGTTCTTCCGGTCGATAATCTTTGCCAAGTCGAAACTTGGGTCTTTCATCGCCACTATACCATATTTGGAGGCACTTTTGATACTGTCTAGTATCTTGGCGGAGTATAAAAGAGTTTTTGTCGGGATACATCCCTCGTTTAGGCAGACGCCACCGATAGCGTTCTTCTCGAAAAGGATCGTTTTTAATCCATTCTCCGAAGCCCTTTCGGCGGCGGTGTAACCCGCAGGTCCACCGCCTATGATTGCTATGTCATATTCCATATACATTATTATAATTATTTGAATACTAAAATTCGTTCCTCTAATGGAGCGAATTGTTTTTCTCCCGGTTCCTGGGTAGAGGTTCCGAACGGCATCTCGGCGATCAGTTTCCAGTTCGGATTGATATGCCATTGTTTAGCGACCGCCTCGTCGATCAACGGGTTGTAATGTTGCAAAGAAGCGCCGAAGCCGGCGTCTTCCAGCATAGTCCATACTGCGAATTGATGCATAGCCGATGTCTGTTGGGACCATACCGGGAAATTCTCTTTATAAGAAGGAAATTGCTTCTGTAAGCCTTCTACTACCGCTGTATCCTCGAAAAAGAGGACCGTGCCATAGCCAGCCTCGAAAGAATTATCTATCTTTGCCTCGGTAGCCTTATAGGCTTCGGCGGGGACGATTTTACGAAGCGTGTCTTTTACGATTTCCCAAAGCTTCTTGTGGCTTTCACCCAGTAGCAGTACGATTCTCGTAGACTGCGAATTGAATGCGGAGGGAACGTGAGTGACCGCTGTCTTAATAATCTCATGAATCTCGTTGTCGGAAATGGGAGAGTTGTTACCTATTCCATAATGTGTCCGGCGATGCTGGATCGCTTCTTTAAAACTTCTTGCCATAATGAATATCATGTTATGTTGTTATATACCTATAACTAATTTAAGACATGATTTGTTGAGGAAAAAATATTTGAGAATTCTTGCGGATAAATCAAAATAATTCTTACCTTTGCACCCTGTAAAGATAAGACTCTATTAGAATCTTCGTTTTTGTTCATGATGCTAGTTCAGAAAGGGAAGACACATAGCAGGAGTTGACTTAAATTTCGTATAATTTAAAAGAACAGATTAGAAATGTCTAAAATTTGTCAAATTACTGGAAAGAGAGCAATGGTTGGAAACAACGTTTCTCACTCAAAGAGAAGAACGAAGCGTAAGTTCAATGTCAACCTGTTTACGAAGAAGTTCTACTGGGTAGAGCAGGATTGCTGGGTTAGCTTGAATATATCTGCGGCTGGCTTACGTACAATCAATAAGTTAGGTTTGGATGCGGCTATCAAGATGGCGGCTGAAAAAGGTTATTTGAACGCATAATTTGTGGAGGATATAGAAAATGGCAAAAAAAGCAAAAGGAAATAGAGTACAGGTAATCCTTGAGTGTACAGAGCACAAGGAAAGTGGAATGCCGGGTATGTCTCGCTATATCACTACGAAGAATAGAAAGAATACTACTCAGAGATTGGAATTGATGAAATACAATCCGGTTTTGAAGAAGATGACGTTACACAAAGAAATTAAGTAATAGGAGATTTTAAACGATGGCAAAAAAAGCAGTTGCAACATTTAAGAAAGGTGACGGTCGTACTTATTCCAAAGTGATTAAAATGGTTAAGTCTCCGAAAACAGGTGCATACATCTTCCAAGAAGAAATGATCCCTAACGAAGCAGTAAAAGATTATTTCGCTAAATAATTAAGTAGCGAATAATAAAGAATATAAGAGGCTTCTCTCCGATAAAGCGGAGGGAAGCTTTTTTTGTACCCTAAACTTTTGAAAGTATAGTTGGTTACAAATAAAATATTTTCTTAATTTTGTTGGGTTAATTTGTAGAGATGTGGCATGCCGTGTCTCTTCCCATCCAAATGGTAGTTTGTGTGAAATAATAATATAACAAGATAAAATATTAAAGCTATGAGATTCGATGTATCCAGCACTGCGCTATTATCACGTTTACAGTCTATAAGCAAGGTTATCGCTTCCAAGAACTCTTTACCGATTCTGGACAGCTTCCTTTTTAACCTAGAAGGAAATACGCTTACGGTGACAGCTTCCGATGCCGAGACCCGGTTGGTGACTTCCGTAGACGTCATGAATGCCCAAGGTGCCGGACTCTTTGCGGTTTCCGCCAAGATACTGCTCGATCCGCTGAAAGAGCTTCCCGAACAACCGCTTACTTTTGATATCAATGATGAGAATTTGGAGATTTTCATTCATTTCCAGAATGGTAAGTATAATTTTATCGGTCAGAAAGGGGACACATATCCGCAGCAGAAGCCGTTGAATGATAACGCTATCTCTATCTCGATGGATGCCCAGATGCTGTTAAACGGCATCAGTCGTTCCTTGTTCGCCACGGCCGATGATGAGCTTCGCCCTGTAATGAATGGTGTCTATTTCGATATCCATACGGATGATTTGACGTTCGTGGCATCAGACGGACATAAATTGGTTCGCTTGCGTAACTTGGCGGTGAAATCCCCGGAACGGGCTTCTTTCATTTTGCCGAAGAAGCCGGCTAATTTATTGAAGAATTTGTTGGCGAAGGAGTCGGAGCAAGTATTGATTAAGTTTGATGATAACAATGCGTATATTACTTGCACGAACTTCGAGATGGTTTGTCGTTTGATCGAGGGGCGTTACCCGAACTATAATAGTGTGATTCCTCAAGAAAACCCGTTTAAGGTAACGATCGATCGTATCTCTTTCTTGAATGCTTTAAAGCGTGTTTCTGTCTTTTCTAATCCGGCGAGCAGCTTGGTGAAGTTGCACTTGAAGGATAGCTTGATTACGGTTTCCGCCCAAGATATCGATTTCTCCACTTCTGCGGAAGAGCGTATTGTTTGTCAGTTTGACGGGACGGAGTTAAGCATCGGTTTTAAGGCTACATATCTGATCGAGATCCTTGGAAATATCAGCTCGGAAGAGGTTGTATTAGAATTAGCGGACCCTTCACGTGCCGGCTTGATCGTTCCTTCTGAGAATGATGAGGACGAGGACTTGCTCATGTTGCTGATGCCGATGATGTTGAATGACTAATAAATAAATAATGCAGTTAAACTTAAGGAACCCGCTGGTCTTTTTTGATTTAGAGACCACGGGTATAAATATCGTAAAGGACCGTATCGTAGAGATTTCCTACGTGAAGGTCTTCCCAAATGGGAAAGAAGAAACGAAGACACGCCGGATAAATCCCGGTATGCCTATTCCCCCCGAATCTACCGCTATTCATGGCATAACCGATGAAGATGTAAAAGATTGTCCGACCTTTAAGGAGATCGCTAAATCTTTGGCAACCCAGATCGAGGGTTGTGATTTGGCCGGATATAATTCCAACCGTTTTGATATACCCATGCTTGCCGAGGAGTTTCTGCGTGCGGGTGTGGATATCGATTTGAACCGGCGCAAATTTATCGATGTACAGACGATTTTCCATAAGATGGAGCAACGTACGTTATCTGCCGCTTATAAATTCTATTGCAATAAAAGCTTGGAGAACGCTCATACGGCTGAGGCTGATACGTTGGCTACATATGAGGTGTTGAAAGCGCAGCTGGATCGCTATCCGGATTTGAAGAATGACGTTGCTTTCCTTTCCCAATATTCCTGCTACTCGAATAATGTGGATTTCGCCGGACGTATGGTTTACAACGATAAAGGCGAGGAGGTTATTAACTTCGGTAAGTATAAAGGCCGTTTGGTAACGGAGATCTTGAAGTCGGATCCGGGTTATTATTCTTGGATCATGAATGGCGATTTCCCGTTGAATACGAAGAAAATGTTGACAGAGATCCGTTTGAGAGACTTTAATTCAAAATAAGGCGATGAATAATTTTGAGTTTTGCAATCCTGTAAAGGTTGTGTTCGGCAAAGGAAGTATTGCCCGTTTGTCTGCGTTACTTCCAGAAGGAAGTAAGGTTCTGGTGGTATACGGTGGCGGTAGCATTAAGAAAAATGGCATTTATGAGCAGGTGACGGCAGCTTTGAAAGACTTCCATACCTATGAGTTTGGTGGTATTGAGGCGAATCCCCGTTATGAGACTTGTATGAAGGCTGTTGAGTTGGTGAAGGGGGAGAATATCGATTTCTTGCTGGCGGTAGGCGGCGGATCAGTGATCGACGCTACGAAATTTATCGCTTCGGCTACGTTTTTCGAGGGAGATCCTTGGGATATCTTATCGAAAGGTGGCGTGATAAAGAAAGCGCTTCCTTTAGGAGTAGTGCTGACTTTGGCCGCTACCGGTTCGGAAATGAATGAACGGGCGGTAATTTCCCGGGAATCTGTCCATGAGAAATTGAATTTCATGTCTCCGTTGGTGTTCCCTAAGTTCGCTATCTTAGATCCGCAGGTAACTTATTCTTTACCAGAGCGACAGGTGGCTAACGGTGTCGTTGACTCGTTTATCCATGTGGTCGAGCAATACCTGACTTATCCGGTGAACGCTAAGGTTCAAGATTATTTTGCCGAGGGATTGATGAAGACAATCGTGGAAGAAGGCCGCAAGGTCTTGCAAAAACCGAATGATTATGATATTCGTGCTAATTTGATGTGGGCGGCTACGAATGCCTTGAACTGTTGGATCGGCCAAGGAGTACCCCAAGACTGGTCCTCACACCGTATGGGATATGCATTGACGGCGCAGTTCGGCTTGGATCATGCCCAGACTTTAGCGGTTATCTTGCCGGGTGTCATGACCTATATGCGTAAGGAGAAAGCGGCGAAACTGATCCGGATGGGAGAGGTCGTATTTGGTATTACCGAAGGATCTGCCGATGAAAAGGCGCAAAAGTCAATAGAGGCTACGGAAGATTTTTTCCATTTCATGGGATTAAAGACCCGTCTTTCCGACTATGGGATCAAGGAGTCCGACTTGGATGCTTTGGTGGAACCTATCGATCGAATGGGATGGAAACTTGGCGAATATGGCAATATAAACTCAAAAGTAGCCAAAGAGATTCTTTTGTTGAGGTTGTAGAGACGCAACGTGCTACGTCTCTACTGGCAAAGATAAATTGATTCGATATATGACATTGAAAGATAAACATATTATATTAGGGATTACGGGGAGTATAGCCGCATACAAAGCCGCTTATATCATCCGGGGATTGGTGAAAAAAGGAGCCGAGGTACAAGTGGTTATCACGCCGGCGGGAAAAGAGTTTATCACTCCGCTTACGTTATCGACGTTGAGTAGCCACCCTGTAATCAGCGAGTTTTTTTCCAATAGGGATGGTACATGGAATAGCCATGTGGATCTGGGGCTTTGGGCGGATGCCATGTTGATTGCTCCGGCTACCGCTTCCACGATCGGTAAGATGGCGAACGGAATCGCCGATAATATGCTAATAACTACTTATCTTTCTTGCAAATCCCCTGTATTCGTGGCTCCGGCCATGGATTTGGATATGTTCGCTCATCCGAGTACCCAACAGAATCTGGAGCGCTTGCGTTCATTCGGTAACCGGATTATCGAACCTGCCGAGGGGGAATTGGCGAGCCATTTGGTTGGTAAAGGCCGGATGGAAGAACCCGATAAGATTATCGAGGTTTTGGAAGACTTCTTTTTCGCTCAAAAAGATCTTGAAAAAAAAAAGATCTTAATAACAGCAGGTCCGACATATGAAAAGATAGATCCCGTACGTTTTATAGGTAATTACTCTTCCGGTAAGATGGGGTTCGCTTTAGCGGAAGCTTGTGCGGAGAGAGGGGCGGAGGTGACTTTGGTCGCTGGTCCAGTCTCTTTAAAAACACATCATCCGGCTATTAAACGAATCGATGTTGAGTCTGCCGGGGAAATGTACCAAGCGGCGATAACCGCATTCCCGAGTAGCGATGCTGCCATATTATGTGCCGCTGTCGCCGATTACCGTCCGGAGAATGCTTCCGGGCAGAAGATCAAACGGGAAACAGAGGGAGAGATGACGCTTCATTTGGTTCCGAACCCGGATATCGCCGCCTCTTTGGGTGCGATCAAGCGGGAAGGACAGGTCATGGTGGGGTTCGCCCTGGAGACGAACGACGAGGCCACTCATGCCGAAGGTAAACTGAAGCGGAAGAATCTCGATTTCATCGTCTTGAATTCTTTACGAGACCAAGGTGCCGGTTTCCGTTGCGATACCAATAAGATCACGATTATCGACAATGCCGGAGGAGTAACGAGCTATCCGCTCAAAACGAAGCGGGAGGTAGCCTCTGATATCGTAAATAAGTTGGTAACATTATTGAAATGAGAAAAGTAAGAAGACTGTTTTATCTATTCATGCTTTGCGCCGCTCCTTTTTGTGGGAAGGCGCAAGAGTTGAACGCCCGTATCACGGTAAACGGAGACAAGATCGCGACCGCTAACAAGCAAATCTTCACGACCTTGCAGAACTCCTTGACTGAGTTCGTGAATAACCGGAAATGGACGGATGCCACGTTTGCTGTCAATGAGAAGATCGATTGTACGATGACGATTATCGTGAATGAATTGGATGAGACGAACTTCAAGAGCGAGATCCAGATACAAGCCCGCCGTCCGGTCTATAATTCCAGTTATACGACCACTCTTTTGAATTTCCGGGACCAACAGTTGGATTTTGAATATACGGAGGGAGAGCCATTGGACTATAACTCAAATACGCTGACCAGCAATCTTACGGCCACTATCGTGTTTTACGTCTATGTGATCTTGGGGCTTGATTTCGATAGTTTCGCCCCGAAAGGTGGAACTACCTATATACAGCAGGCCCAACAAATCGTGAACATGGCCCAGTCTGAGATGTCGTGGACGGGCTGGAAAGCTTTTGATAGCAACCAGAACCGCCATGCCGTAGCGACGGCTTTGCAAGATAACGCATCCGACGCTTTCCGGGAAATGTGGTACACGTATCACCGGAAAGGACTCGATGAAATGGCGGCAAATCCGGATCGCGGACGTACGACGATCATCGGTGCGCTTCCCGCCTTGCAGGAAGTAAAGAAAGCCCGGCCTACTTCTGTGCTTCTACAAATGTTCGCCGACGCTAAATTAGATGAGATTATCGCGATTTATTCGAAAGCGACCACACAAGAGCGGCAAGAGGGCTATAAGATGCTGTTCGAGATCTATCCGGCACAATCCACTCGCTTGGAAGAGCTTCAAAAACCAGTAAGGTAAAATAGTTATGTTGAAATCCTTATTTATACAGAACTTTGTCTTGATAGACAATTTGGATATCCGCTTTGATAAAGGCTTCTCGGTGATAACGGGTGAGACCGGAGCGGGAAAATCTATTATATTAGGAGCCTTGTCATTGGTGCTGGGACAACGTGCGGATGGTAAGAGTATAAAGAAAGGTTCGGATAAATGTGTGATCGAGGCCGTATTTGATGTCTCAAAATATCAGTTGGAGCCTTTCTTCCTAAGTAACGACCTTGAGTACGACGCGGATAGCTGTATCTTGCGTCGGGAGCTTTATGCCTCCGGCAAATCCCGTGCCTTCGTCAATGATTCTCCGGTTTCCCTTACGATCTTAAAAGAGTTGGGAAGCCGCTTGATCGATATCCATTCGCAGCATCAGAACCTATTGTTGGGCGATAACCGTTTCCAGCTGAAAGTGATCGATGTAATGGCCGAAAATGAGATCTTGCTCATTCTTTATAAGAAGGAATTTACCCGTTATCAGGCGTTGCGAAGGGAACTGAAAGATTTGAGGGACAAAGCGGCTCAAAGCAAGCAGGAGGAAGACTATATCCGTTTTCAATTGGAACAACTGGACGAAGCCAACCTTCAACCGGATGAGCAGGATGAGTTGGAGCAAGAGCAAGAAACTCTCTCGCATGCGGAGGAGATCAAAAGCTCTTTATATAAGGTAACCGAACTCTTGGACGGCGAGGAGCAAGGAGCCATCCAAATACTCAAGGAAGCCCTTTCCACCGTGGATTCCTTAGAAAGATATTTCCCGAAAGCCAAGGAAATCTCCGAGCGAATCCGCTCGGCTTATATCGACTTGAATGATCTGGCTTCCGAGACAGACGTTTTAAAGGAAGATGTAGAGTTCAACCCAGAACGATTGGAATGGGTGAATGAACGCTTGGATACCCTTTATACGCTCCAGCAAAAACACCGTGTCTCCACCGTGGATGAATTGATCGCTATACGGGATCAATACCAAGAGCAATTGCGTGCGATCGATTCTTTCGATGAGCAAATCGGTTTGTTAGAGAGTCAATTGGATGCCTCGTATAAAGAGTTGCTTCAACAGGCCTCCGTGCTTAGCGAGCAGCGTAAAGTCGCTTCCACGGCGATGGCCTCGCAATTGGTCAAGATGATTATTCCGTTGGGGATGCCGAATACCCGTTTCCGTGTGGACATCCTTCCTCGCAAAGAGCCGGAGAGCGATGGAATGGACGATATCCGATTTATGTTCTCCGCCAATAAGAGCGCGGAATTGCAGCCGGTAGCCCAAACCGCTTCCGGAGGTGAGATCTCCCGGTTGATGCTCTGCATTAAGGCTATGATTGCCGGGTTCACCGCTTTACCTACTATTATCTTTGATGAGGTAGATACGGGGGTATCGGGTGATATCGCCGATAAAATGGGGGATATCATGCAAGAACTCGGAACAAAGATGCAAGTTTTCGCTATCACTCACTTACCTCAGATAGCGGCGAAGGGGCAAGCTCATTATTTTGTTTATAAGAAGGATACCAAAGACCGTACGCTGACCCGTATCAAGCAATTAGAGGGGGAGGAACGTGTGAACGAGGTGGCCCGTATGTTGAGCGGAGCCTCGTTGACAGAGGCTTCTCTTGCCAATGCGAAAGATTTGTTGGGTATCAAGGATTAAACCTTTCTGAAGTAGGGCAGTCTTAGATAAAAGAACAAACGATTCGCTTTATTATTAACTTAAAATTGAAAAGACATGAAACGATTCAGCTTACTATGTGTGTTGGCTATATTGTGCAGTTTACCCGCTTACAGCCAGTTTTGGATCAGTTTTGGGTGGAATGAACCGCATTGTCAAAATTGTCTTTGGATGGAGCAAGCGATGCATTTGCCCGCTCGCCAAGCAGCGGAATACCATAAGATCATCCATAAGTACGGACAGAAAATAGAGAAGGAGGCCCGCCGTGACTATCGGTATTGGGACCGGGCAGCTCGTCGTATTTACGATTTGCGCATGGAAAGGGATCGTAAGATCCAACGTATATTGACTCCAGCCCAGTTCAATCTATATGTCCGTTTTGTAAGGGAGCATCCGCAACGTATCCATGATTATCGGGGATGGTATGCGAATCCGAGATATCCGGATCGCCGCCCGTCCCATGACTGCCGTCGCTATGAGGATAACTATTGGAATTACCGCTGGGGTACCATTCACCATGACAATCATTGGAGAGACGACCGGCATGACTCAGATAGACATTGGGATCGTGACAATCATCGTCATGACTATCGGAAACCAGCGAAACCGGATAAGCCCAAACCTAAAAAGAATAAGAAGGATCGGGACGATAGAAAAGAACGGTATTATAGCAATGGGCGAAAGGTCTAATAATTCAACCATAGCTTGAAAGAGGCCCATTTTTCTTTGCTGACCAATATTTTCTCTTTATGTTCCGGCTTTATGTGGACAATGACCTTATTCTGAAAATAGGGCTCTATTTTCACGATGGATTCGATATTTATGATCGTCTGCCGGTTCGTCCGGAAAAATTTATCGGGATCTAATTGTTCCATGAGTTTATCCAGCGGGAAATCGATTATGTACTCCTTGTTTTGGCGTGTGACAGCGAAGGTGATCTTGTTTAATGAATAAAAGTAGGCGATATCCTCCACCTGTAAAGTGATCAGTTTCTCGTTGCCGGAAATAAGGAAACGGGTCCTGTATTTCTTGCCGGGATACGTGAGGGAATGGAGTACTTCCAATAAATCATTTTGCTCTAAGAGCTTCTGGTTGTACTTAGACGTGACATGCTCGAATTTTTGGATGGCTTCCTCCAATCTCTCTTGTCGTATCGGTTTGAGTAGATAATCAATACTGTTTACCGTAAAGGCCCGGACTGCATATTCATCGTAAGCGGTCGTAAAGATAATGAGACTTGTAGGACAAGCCTGTTCTATAAATAAAAAAGAATTTCCATCCGACAACTGGATATCCAGAAAAACGATATCCGGATGCGGATGGGAAGCGAACCAAGCCACGGATGATTCGATGCTTCCGGGTATCTTGATGATATCCCATTGCGGGCGTAATTTCTTTATCATACCTTCCAGTAACCGGGCGGCCGGTTTCTCATCTTCGATAATGGCTACTTGAATATTATTCATAAATAAGTGGGATTGATACGGTGAATTGGTGATCATTTTTACGGATTTGGATATCCTGCTTACATAGTAATTGATAACGCTCCGACAAATTCTTTAATCCTTTACCGGATGCGTTTGAGACTTTTTTAGGTCGTAATGTATTGCTGACGCATAGATATCGACCGTTCTTTTCAGTATATACTCGTATGGTCATCGGGTTAAAATCGTCGATATAATTATGTTTCACGACATTCTCGGCTAGCAGTTGCAGTGTCAGTGGGGGCAATTGATGGTCAATGACGTTGTCGGGAAGATCGCGTTCCAACGACAAACAATCTCCCAGCCGGACTTGATGGAGGAATATATAAGAATCCAGAAAATCAAGCTCCTCTTTTAAAGAGACGATCTGGCACTGTTGCTGGCGGAGCACGTAACGGTATACCTCGGATAGATGCTGCGTAAACTTGACCGCCGTAGATGGATCATACTCTATCTCCGCTATCAATGTATTCAAGCTATTAAACAGGAAATGAGGATTTAGCTGGCTTTGGAGAGCGGTATATTTAGCTTGTATAGATTCTGCTTCCAATCTTTGTTTCTCCTTATATAAATTCAATGTATAACGCATCGAATAATTAATCAAGAGAAGGCTGAAAATGATCATCTCCACGAACCAGACGGCTATTACTAAACCGGCCCCTTTTGCCCGGATCACGAAAGGATCGCCAATGCTTGTGATCCATTTCAACGAGATAAACAGGGTACAATTCATAAGTAGCAATAGGATCGCTACCAGCAGATAATGCCATAACATCCGGCTCTTATCGATATAATACAATGGGTAATTGGTAGCCATCCAATTACTGCTGACCAGTAAACTGAAACCGAACAGGTTGAATACCGCTATCGTGATGGACAAAGCGATCAATGAAATTTTTATATCGGGGATGCGCTCTTGTAGCTCCGTATGATATAACAGCAAGAAATAGGAAAAGACCCCTAATGCCGAAAACAAAAGGATACATGCCGATTTCCCGTATGATATTTCTTTCATGACCTATTCTTTTTCGCGAAGATAATAAATTGCCCGTTCGAAATCCGTCTTCGCCATCTGTGCGTTTAGTTTGGATTGTATATAATTAACCTGAGCTTGCTGATGATATAGTTGAGCGTTGATAACCTCGACGATGGAAACATTCCCCTCCTTATAACGCTCCATGGCCATTTGTTCACTTTCGGATGCTTTTGATAATGAGCTCTCGGTTAGTTTGACTTTATCGATAGCTTGCTTATAGTTGTAATGGGCGGTTTGTATTTCCAGCCGGATCTTATCTTGCGCCTTGCTGAGATTCTGTTGAGCCATATTGATGGCGTACGAGGAAGCGTTGCGGGTACTCTTACGTTTTCCCCATTCGAAGAGCGGGATACTGAGCTTGGCGTAGATCGCATAGTTCGGATCTAGGTCGGATTTGAAGTTATAGCCCGGTGAGGAATAACTTCCATCTACTCCAATATGGAATTGGGGTAAGAAACGGGCATCTGCTATTTTCCGGGATGATTCCTGTAACTCGATCTTGTTTTGGGCGATCCGGTATTCCGGCCTGCTGGTTATTGCGTTATCTATCGCATCCGATAAAGGGATAAATTGTTTGAGGGCGATTACGGAATGATCGATCGGCAAGGTATCGCTCGGGTTTACACCAGCGAAAGAATTAAGGGCTAAACGTGCGATCTCGGCGTTATCACGAGTTTGCAATAACTGGAAATCTGCGTCGTTTAGTTTTACCTCTGCCATAAGAAGATCGTTTCGATCGATATATTCGACTTCTACCCGGTGGTGTACGACATCCACTAGTTGCTGTATAGATGTACGAAATGCCTGTGCCACGAAAACCAGCTCGTGTTGGGCTACCGCATTCCAATAGTAGATATCGGCGTCGTGTAGGGTATTGCTTTTTATACGATTGGATTCATTGGATGCCAACTCTTTTTCCTTCCGTGCTTTTTGGTAGTTGGCACGAATGCCGCCTCCGGTATAAATCGGTTGTGATAGGGAGAGAGTCGCCCCATATTTCAGATCTTTACCTTGAAAATAAAGGGGGGAACTCATAGATGGCAAATCAATCGATAATTCTAGCGGATTACCGGTATAATTGAAATTACCTCCCGCCGAGAGTTTCGGTTTGAAATCCGCACGGGCCGATTTGATCATTTCCTGTTTCATGGCCTCGTTGTATCCCGCTGCTTTCAAGTCTTGGTTGTATTCCAAGACTTTTTCCCTATATTGCGCTTGATAATCGCTGTTTTGTGCGATTAACGGGAAGGATAGGAAGGATAAGAGACCGCTGATAATATATACTTTGTCCATTTTTATCGTTTATTTGTGAGGTGAATGAATCCGGTAAAACAATGCGTATAACGTCGGGGTTACGAATAACGTAAGTAAGGTGGCGAAGGTGAGTCCGAAGATAATAGTCGCCGCCATTCCACCGAACGCTACGTCTAAAAGTAAAGGCACCATTCCTAGAATAGTCGTGGTGGCTGCCATCAAGACCGGGCGAGTCCTTGAGATGGTTGCCTCTATGATCGAGTCGTATGGAGAGATACCGTTACGACGTTGCGTGTTAATCTCGTCTAATAATACGATTACGTTTTTGATAATCATACCCAAGAGTCCCAACCATCCGGCGATCGGGAAAAAGCCGAAATCGAACCCGGTAAGTAACATACCGATCGCTACCCCGATTAAGGAGAGAGGGAGCACGCAAAGGATGATTATCGGTTGACGGAAATTGGAGAATAAAGCGACCAATATAACAACCAACATCAAGAATGCCAACGGAAAGAATTTGACAAGGGCTTGTAATCCCTCTGTCTGGTCTTTATATTGTGAATCCCAGAAGAAGCTATATCCTTGGGGCAGGTTCATTTTCTCGATCTCTTCCCGAATCTCACCATGTACCTCAGACATGGTGTAACTGTTTTTCACGCCACACATCGCTGCCATAGACAATTGCCGGTTGTAGGTCTTGATCTGCGGATATTCCCATGTAGAGGTTACTTGTTGGGTTACTTGCGACAAAGGAGCGGATTTCTCTCCATTCCAGACCGAGAAATCGCCTAATGAATGGGGATCATTGATTCCGCTCGTCTCCGATTTCAATAAGACCGGGACTTTCTTTTCCTCATCCCGGTAAATCCCGATAACCGTACCTTCCTCGATGGATTTGACGGATTCCATCAAATTGGCCTTGGTGATACCTAAGGAACCGGCTTTTACCGGATCATATACCGGGCGTATCATATAGGTCATATTACCCCATTCATTCCGGGCATCGGCTACTTTCGGGTTCCTTCGCATAATGTCGATAGCTACTCCAGCCAAAGAGTCCAATACCGCCGGGTCCGGCCCGAGGAAACGGGCTTCTATCAAGGCTTCCGTAAGCGGGCTTAACTCAAACTTGTTCACCTTGATGAGCGGTTCCGGATATTTTAAGCGAATAGAGTCTTGTAGCAAGGCATGCAATTCCCGGGCCTCTCCGGATGTCTTACATTTTACCAATAATTGGGCATAGTTTGGTTGGGGACCGAAGCTAACGTTCGATAGATAATAACGGGGCGGTGTCCGTCCGATATAAGAGGAAACCATTTCCGTCTGCGAATATTCTTGGATGGATTCGGCCATATCAGTAGCGTATCGATCAGTTTCCTTGATGGCTGTACCTTCCGGTAGCCACATATCTAAAGTGAAATACTGCTTATCGAGCGAGGGCACGAACACTTTCGGGATAAACTGGAAACTCCATGCGGAGATAACCAATAGAACGGTTAAGATACCTACTGTAGCGTATCGGTATTTGATGACAAGGCGTAGGGAAGACCGAAAATAATCATAGTATTTTCCGGAGAATAATTCCCCTGTTAACTCGTCCGGTCTGGGGCGCCGTACAAACTCTTGGATGAAGAATGGGGTTTGCGTAAGCGCGAACACCCAGCTGAACATCAAGGATACTCCGATCACGATCACTAAGGATGAAAGTAATTCGCCCGTGATATGCGGTGAATAGTAAATGGGCAAGAACGTGAGGATCGCGATAGCCGTAGCCGCCAGTAGAGGCAGGGCGGTGGATGAGCAAGCCCTCATGATCGCGATACGTTTGCGCATGCCTCGTTGCATATTTACCAAGGCAGAGTCCGATACTACGATGGCGTTATCTACCAACATACCCATCGCGATGATGATAGCGGCAAGAGACATTCGTTGCAAGGCGATCCCGTTGGCGAACATGACAATTAAAGTGGCGAAGATAGAGAAAACCAATCCGCTACCGATCAAAAGGCCGTTTTTGAAACCGATAAAGAACAATAAGATTGCTACTACGGTCACGACGGAGATGATCAAGTTCAAGATAAATCCTTGGTTGGCCACGGCGGACTCATATCCTTGGTCGTATATGGAGGTGAGCTCAAAACCCTTGGGCATGGTCTCCGAAAATGATTGAATACGCTTTTTCACGGCTTTGGCCATATCGACCACGTTCCCGGTCGGTATGGTAGAGATAGCGATACCGACCGCTTGCTTGTTATTGATGCGCATGAAGTTTTGGGGCGGAGTCTGGTAACCCTCTTCGATACGGGCGATATCGCCTAGCCGGAAATGCTCGCCGGAATGAGATACGATCGTAAGGTTACGGATATCATCCAAGGAGTAAAAATTACCGGTGGATTCGATACGTATGCGAGTCTCCCCGTTGCGAATACTCCCGGCGTCTACCACTTTATTCTGTCCGTCGAACGCCCGTTTGATATCAGCTGTCGTAATACCCCGATTGGATAAGATCGTGGGGTTTATCCGGATATCGATTACGGGAGTTTGTATGCCGTAGATCTCTACCTTTGCCACGTCTTTTACTTTCAGTAAATCGTCTTTGATCAGTTTGGCTTGATCCTCCAGTTCCCGGTAGGTATAAGATTCTCCGGTCAATCCGTAGAAAACACCCAATACATCGCCAAAATCATCATTGACGATGGAGGTTCCCGCTCCGGAAGGTAATTTGCCTTGTACGTCGTTTACCTTTCGGCGTAGTTTATCCCATAACTGCTGCATCTCGTCGGCCCGGATTTCCTTTTTCACGTAGACCGTGATCTTGGAAAGTCCAGCCCGGTTCTCTGTCTTCAGATAGTATAACTCGCCTAAGGATTGAATGGCTTCTTCCAGCACATCCGTCACTTGGGACTGAACTTCCGAGGGGGAGGCGCCGGGATAAGGGGTAAGTACCAAGGCTTGCTTGATCGTAAACGGGGCATCTTCCAGTTTTCCCATCTTTGCGTAAGAGAACAGCCCCCCTGCCAAGATCAGGACTAGCAGGAGCCATGTAACCGCTTTGTTTTTCAGGAAATATTTGATGAATTTTTGCATCTTACTTATTTTTGGATGGTTACGGTACTATTTTCGGAAAGGAAACGTTGCCTTGTCAATACGACAAGGTCATTTTCCGTGATTCCTTCCACGATCTCTATCTGGTTATTTCTTTGCTCACCGAGTTTGACGGGAACGGAGTTTACCTTGTCTCCTTTGACCACCCATACATAATCTCCTTTTTGGGGGCGATGGCAGATAGCCGTTAAGGGAAGCCATAGATTTTGAGACCGCTCTTCTTTGGGTAGGTCGATCGAGAGGATTCCACTCATTCCACCCAGCCATTCCATATCTGGATTAGGGACAATGGCAGTCAGCAGATAAGAGAGGTTATTGTTTGTCGTACTTTTAGACACATATAAATCGGAAGGGGTGATTGTCCGTTCGGGAGCCGTATCGAAATGGATTCCTATTTGACATAGCTTCTGTTTTTCTTTATCATATAAGTGTAAGGCGACTTCCTCTGGTATATAGGTCTCGATCTTGAGCCTGTCCAGTTCTATGAAGGTAAGGATTGGCTCGGTCGCTTTCACGTCTTGGAAAGGTTCGATATGGATATTTTGGATATATCCGTCGTAAGGGGCGGACAGATGGGTATCGCTTAGGGCGTTGACGGCGGTCTCGTAATTGGATTTGGCAACAAGGAAATCCGCTTTCGCCTTCTCATAATTACTTCCGGAGATGTTATTCTTTTTGTAAAGGGCCTCGATCCGTTTATACTCTTGGTTGGTTTGCGAATAGAGCGCCTCTGTTTGCTGCTTGCGAATCAAGAAGTCACGGTTATCGATCGAGAGGATCGTGCTGCCTTTGGAGAACGCTTGTCCGGGCCGTAAGTCGAAATTCAAGACGGGGCCATTGATGCGGAAAGATAGGACCGTCTCATTGTAGGGCCTTGATAAAAAGGTGTATTCACGACTTCTGCCGATCTCTGTCTTTTTTATTGGAGAGATCACCTCGACAGGTAAGTTCGTGCCTTCGGACTTTGTGTTCTTTTGGCATGCCGATAAAAGGATGCCCAGAAGCAGGATGTATGAAATTCTTCTCATAAGATATACCTAGTTATTTGTTACCGGGCAAAAATAGAGGCAATGGATGAAGGAATAAGGCGGATTTTTACTGAACCGGAAGATACCGTCGCTCAACTGGAAAATAGACCGGCCCAACCTTAATTTATAACGAGGCGGACGATGGATGCCTTATACCGTGTATCACTATAGGCAATGCCCACTGCAACGCCTGTGCAGTGACAATTAGAACCGGTGATACGGTGAGTAAGCTTCCGCGGTTCCGCTTTTTTATGTACTTTTGCCGGCAAAAAAGGAGAAAGTAATGACATTGCCTTCAGAAGAACATATATTCCAGTATCCGGGACAAGGGCGGATCGAGGTGATTTGCGGTTCCATGTTTTCCGGTAAGACGGAGGAGCTTATCCGCCGTTTGAAACGGGCTAAATTCGCCAAGCAGCGGGTGGAGATTTTCAAGCCTGCGATCGATACCCGTTATTCGCAGGATAACGTGGTCTCGCACGATAGTAATTCGATTCCTTCTACTCCGGTGGATTCTTCCTCCAGTATCCTATTGTTCACTTCCGAGATCGATGTGGTGGGGATAGACGAGGCCCAGTTTTTCGATGAGGGATTGGTAAACGTGTGCAATCAATTGGCCGCTAACGGTATCCGGGTGATCGTGGCTGGGTTGGACATGGACTATAAGGGAGTTCCTTTCGGTCCTATGCCGGAGCTATGCGCTATCGCCGATGAGGTGACGAAAGTGCATGCCATCTGCGTGAAATGCGGACGTTTGGCTTACGTATCCCATCGTATCGTGGGAAATGATAAACGGGTCTTCTTAGGGGAACAATCCGAATACGAGCCTTTATGCCGGGAATGCTATGCGAAGGCTGAAGGTTTGAAGAATTGATTATTTATCCCTACATTTGTGAAATTAATAGTTTTGCGTTATATAAAGTATGAAAGAAAACGAGATGGTGTTCGGCATTCGTGCCGTGATTGAGGCTATACAGGCTGATAAGGATGTAGATAAGATCCTTGTGAAAAGGGATTTACAAGGGGATCTATCCAAAGAGTTATTTGAGGTACTGAGAGGCCGTGAGATACCGGTACAACGTGTTCCGGCTGAACGCTTGGATCGTTTGACTCGAAAGAATCATCAGGGGGTGATCGCTTTTATGTCGGCGGTTACCTACCAGAGCTTGGAAGATATCATTCCTTTTGTGTATGAGCAAGGAAAAGATCCTTTCATCGTATTGCTGGATGGGGTTACGGACGTGCGTAATTTCGGCGCTATTGCCCGTACCTGCGAGTGTGCGGGAGTCGATGCGATCGTGATTCCGGCAAAAGGAAGCGTTTCGGTAAACGCCGATGCGATCAAGACCTCTGCCGGCGCCTTGCATGTATTGCCGGTTTGTAAGGAGAAGAGTATCAACCAAGCGATCCGTTTCTTGCAGCAAAGCGGGGTGAAGGTATTTGCCGCCAGCGAGAAAGCGGCGGAGAATTATACGGCGGTGAAGTATGAAGGACCGGTAGCGATCGTGATGGGAGCGGAAGATACGGGTGTGTCTCAGGAGAACTTGCGCATCTGCGATAATATGGTAAAGATTCCGCAATTCGGAACGATCGGCTCCTTGAATGTATCTGTAGCCACTTCCATTCTGGTGTACGAAGTGGTTCGCCAACGTATGAACGAGCAACAATAATAATATGTATATAAACTAAAGAAGAAAATGAAGAAAGTTATCGCTACAAAAAACGCTCCCGCCGCTATCGGTCCGTATAGCCAAGCGGTGCAAGTAGGCAATATGCTGTTCGCTTCCGGACAGCTGGGTATCGATCCTGCTACGGGACTTTTCGTTGAGGGATCCGTAAAGGAACAAACCGCCCAAGCGTTCAAGAATGTTCACGCTATCTTGGCAGAGGCAGGTTATAGCATCAATGATGTCGTAAAAACAACCGTATTTTTAGCGGATATGGGCGACTTCGCCGTTATGAACGAGGTATACGCCTCTCAGTTCGAAGGTGCGTTTCCCGCACGTTCGGCGGTAGCCGTTAAGACACTGCCGAAGAATGGTTTGGTAGAGATCGAGGTGATCGCCGTGAAAGAATAATCATAAGGAATAACGAGAGTAGTCTCATCACTTGTCGAGACTACTCTCGTTATCCATCAATACTCCCGTGATACGATGCGACTACTCTCGTAATTCATCGATACAGCTAATCTCAAAAGCCTATTATCTTCTTTTTCTGGGAGCGGGATTCATGTCACCCCTCTGTCCGAATAATTTCTCAATCAAATCCTTTCGTCCCATCTTTTGCAATACTTGCATGATCTGACGGCGTGACTCGGGTTTATACCAGAAGAAGAACTGGCGTTGTGCCAACTTTTGTTCTTTTGAGCGGGCCGTATATACTTTCTCCAACGTATAAGGATGATATCCGGTATAATACATCTCCGTAGCCAATGTCATCGGCGTAGGCGTGAAGTCTTGTACTTGCTCCAACTGGAAATGCAAGCTCTTGGTGATCACCGCCAGCTCCGCCATATCCGCCTCGGTACATCCCGGATGGCTGGAAATGAAATAGGGGATGAGTTGCTGGTTCAACCCGTATTGCCGGTTTACCTTATCGAATATCTTCTTGAACTGTCCGAATTGCGAGAAAGACGGTTTACGCATTTGTTTCAACACATCGTCTTGCGTATGCTCCGGGGCCACTTTCAAACGGCCGGATACGTGGCGGGCGATTAATTCCTCGGTATAGGTTTGAGCTGCCTTGTTTAAAGACTCATCCGCATAACGGTGCAATAACAGGTCATAGCGTACACCGCTTCCGATAAACGACTTCTTGATCCCGGGAAGTCTATCTACCGCTTTGTAGATATCCAGTAGCGGCGTATGGTCCGCGTTCAAGTTCTTGCAAACGACGGGGGAGATACAAGACGGTTTCTTGCATTTGGCGCAAATCCGCTCATCTTTCCCTTTCATACGGTACATATTGGCGGAAGGGCCTCCCAGATCGCTTAGATATCCCTTGAAATCCGGCATTTCGGTAATCGCTTTCACTTCCTTCAAGATCGATTCCTTGCTTCGGGAGGCGATGAACTTCCCTTGATGCGCCGATATGGTACAGAACGCGCATCCTCCGAAACAACCCCGGTGGATATTCACCGAGAACTTGATCATCTCGAAAGCCGGTATCACTTTCCCTTTATATTTGGGATGCGGCAAGCGGGTGTAGGGAAGGTCGTAGGAGGCATCTATCTCCGCTTCCGTCATTGGAGGGAAGGGAGGATTCACCACAATCACTTGCTTTCCTACCTTTTGCAAGATACGTGAGGCATTGTATTTGTTGGATTCCTCTTCGATATGCCGGAAATTCTTCGCTTGTTTCAATTTATCTTTTAGGCATTCCTCGTGTGAGAAGAGCACGATATCATCGTCTTTCGCATCCTCTTTGTCTGCCAGATAAACCGTTTGGCGGATGTCCTTGATCTCGTTGAAAGGAATGCCGGACTTTAGGCGGCGCACCAATTCCTTGATCGGCTTCTCGCCCATGCCGTAAATCAATAAATCGGCCGGGCTACTGGCAAGGATTCCCGGTAATAGCTTATCTTGCCAATAATCGTAATGCGTAAGCCGGCGTAATGAGGCCTCGATGCTACCCAATACGACGGGGACATCCGGATACAATTCTTTCAGTATTTTAGTATAGACAATACTCGGATAATCCGGGCGCATTCCCGGACGTTGGTCCGGCGTATAGGCGTCGTCGCTGCGTAATCGCTTATTGGCAGTATAATGGTTGATCATTGAATCCATGGCACCGGCGGATACACCGAAGAAAAGCCGGGGAACGCCGAGCTTCTTGAAATCCCGGTAATCTCCCCGCCAATCCGGTTGCGGTACGATCGCTACCCGTAATCCTTCCGCTTCCAATACACGACCGATCACGGCCGCCCCGAAAGAGGGGTGATCCACATAGGCGTCTCCCGAGAAAAGGATCACGTCGAGGTAATCCCATCCCCGTGCCTCGACTTCTTTCTTCGTTGTGGGCAACCAATTGTCTAGTTTAAATGTTTTCATAATACAAAGGTACGTGATAATCTTGGAATAATCATAGAGACGCTATTCATAACTTTTATTTATGGGGGATTCGTTTTTATGATTAGGACAAGAGTTCTCAATCTCGTATCTTTGTGTCGAAAAGAAAAATAAACATTTAAAAACAAGGTTTCTTATGAAAACACTCACAGACGAGAAGCTGACGATTGTCGGCGCAGCAGGTATGATCGGTTCTAATATGGCACAGACCGCTATTATGATGGGACTAACTTCCAACATTTGTTTGTACGACCCTTACGCACTGGGTTTGGAGGGAGTTGCCGAGGAATTATTCCATTGTGGTTTCGAGGGTGTAAACATCACTTTTACCTCAGACATCAAGGAGGCTTTGACTGGCGCTAAATATATCGTTAACTCCGGTGGTGCCGCAAGAAAGGCAGGTATGACCCGTGAGGATCTCCTAAAAGGAAACGCCGCTATCGCCGAGGAGTTCGGCAAGAACGTAAAGGCTTATTGCCCGGACGTAAAGCATATCGTGGTTATCTTTAACCCGGCGGATATTACCGGTTTGATTACCTTATTGTATTCCGGCTTGAAACCTTCTCAGGTTACGACGTTGGCCGCATTGGATTCTACTCGTTTACGCAGTGAGTTGGCAAAACATTTCGGTATCTCTATGGATCAGGTTGAGAATTGCCGTACGTATGGTGGCCATGGCGAGCAAATGGCTGTTTTCGCCTCTACCGCTAAAGTGGATGGTAAACCTTTAACTGAGCTTATCGGTACGGATGCCTTGACGAAAGATCAATGGGCGGAGATACAGACAAAGGTTACGAAGGGTGGCGCGAACATTATCGCCTTGCGTGGCCGTTCTTCCTTCCAAAGCCCATCGTATGTATCTATCGAGATGATCGCTGCGGCAATGGGTGGTAAACCGTTCCGTTGGCCGGCTGGCGCTTATGTATCAAACGGTAAGTTCGATCATATCATGATGGCTTGGGAGACCTCGATTACGAAAGACGGCGTAACGTTGAAAGAGGTGCATGGTACACCGGAAGAAGAGGCTGCATTGGAGAAGAGCTACAAGCACCTTTGCGCTTTACGTGACGAGGTGATCGCTATGGGCGTGCTTCCCGCTATTTCCGAATGGCATAAATTGAATCCGAATATCAAATGATCGAATAACAAGTAATTTAGATTTTCATGGATATATGGAATCCCCGCTTAGATGGCTTCGTGCCGGAAAGCGGGGATTCTTGTTTTATTTTATCTTTAGTCCGGGGATCAGGGGCGTGCTATCTACCAGTTCCAACTCTTGCACCATCTGTAATGTTCCTTGTTTGTATTTCTGGAAATGGGGCGTTTGGATATGGCTTTTATAAGCGTCTTGATCCGCGTAAATCTCTAGGATGGTTACTTTATGCGGATCTTCTTTCTCCGATACGGCATACAGTGTAAGAACACCCGGCTCTAGACGCATGGAAGCCTCGATCTCTTCTTTCAGAAAGGCGTTATAACGTTCCAACTGGGCGGGATCGACCGTGATCTTGGATAGGCGGACTAAGTTCTTCTCAGGGGCGGGCTGAGAGGACTCCTTAATGATCTTCAACGCTTTGATAGCGGAAGGGAAGCCGATATAAGGAAGACATTGTATAACCGCCGCCGTTAAGGTCTCCTTGCTATTGCCGGCCAGTAAGTTCCCTTCGAGATGCGAGTGTAGTTGGCTTTCGGCTTCAAGGGTCGTTAGTATGCAATAAGCCAGTAACTCCCGGGTTTTGAGGTCTAGCCCGTTGCGAGTATAGATATCTCCGAAGCAGAATTCGGTGAGGAATCGCTCTACTTCCGGACCCATATTTCCCGGGACGTTCCTCATGGCCTCTTTGATTCCCTCGCCGTAAAGCCGGCTTTGTATGGCTTGTCCTTTCTCGTGGCGATCTTCTTCCGTAACGGTAGCTTGTCTCTCCAGAGGCAAAGCGATGCCTTGTTGCTTAAAGACTTCATTGATGGTATTTAAGGCATTCAATGTCTTCGGGAAACCGATGAACGGGGCACATAGATATATTGCCTCCCGTAGCTCGATGGGAGTGACGCCTACGTTTAGCGCCGCTTTGGCGTGGGCGTTCAGTTGGGGCAAGGTTTGCATCGTGGCTAATATGGTGCAAGTGATAAGCTCCCGGGTCTTTTTATCAAGATCTCCTGTGCGGAATACCTCCCCGAAGATGAATTTCTGGAGAATGTCCATCATTTCCGGATCTGTTCCTTGTCCGGTCAATGCCTCGCCTCCGAATAGCTCGGTGTAATTCTTTTTACAGCGTTCGATTCTGTCCATATTTTGTTCTGTTTTAGAAGTTGGGATATCTTGTGCGAAGGCTGGTATGAAGCCTAGCAGGAAGAGTGCGATTGCTTTTGTTTTCATGAGGATATCGTTATTGTTTGACATCACAAAGATATTCGGATTTATCTCAAGTATATGTATATATATTACGGATCTTTGTATCAAAATTACCGTTCGTAAACGGAGCTGATCCGGATGACAGCCGGGGTTGAGCAAACGAATAAAGCGCCTGCGATTCCCTTGCGGGAGACACAGACGCTTTCGTTCAAATAAATATTCTTATAAAGTACGATCCGGATATAAGGCTTTCCACCATTCCGGCTCGTCTTTCAGCCATTTGGCGAACCATGCGTAGATGGTATTTTGCCAGCCTATACGTTTCTGATAGCCTACGATACCATGATTCTCGCCATCCACCTGCACGAACTCCACGGTTTTCCCTAGGATCTTCAAGGCGGCGAACATCTGGATACTTTCCCCGATGGGTACGTTCGTATCGGCGTTGCCGTGAAGCAACAGGAGCGGGGTCTTGATCTTATCGGCGTTGAACAACGGGCTTTGCTTGGTAAAGAACTCCGGGGCGTTCCAAGGATAAGTGCCGGCATTCGCTACGGAGCAATAGCCATATCCCCAATAACCTTCTCCCCAATAGCTACTCAACGCGCTAATACCGGCATGGCTGATAGCGGCGGCGAAAATGTCCGTACGGGTTTGTAGGTATTGTGTCATGAATCCGCCGTAGCTGGCACCGATGCAACCGATCTTCTTCTCGTTCACGAAAGAATGCTCCTTGCAGAACAGCTTGGTACCTTGGATGATCTCATCGGCGGTCTTCAGGCCCCATGCGTTCACATGGCGGGCGGCGAATTCCTGTCCGAAGCCCGTCGTTCCGCTAGGGTTCAAGGTGTAGACCACGTATCCGAGAGCGGCGTACATATGCATGGAATAACGCATCTCCAGCGCACGGTTCGTCGGAGAAGTACCGCCATAGTAATAAACGATCATCGGATATTTCTTATTCGGATCGAAATGAGGCGGCAGGTAATAACGGCCTTGGATAGTCGTACCCTCATCCGACTTGAAGTTCCAGTCGTGTACCTCGCCCAAGGCGATATCTTTTAATTTATCTTGCGAGAGATCATACACCAAGCGGTTCTTTCCACCTTTCAGGTCGTAAGCGTAAAGGCGGTTGGCGTTGGACGCGCTCTGTCCGTAATAGAAGAGAACCGGAGCGTTGTCGGCCAACGCATACGACATGATAATATCCTCGGAGGCGGCTACTTGCTTGATCTTCCCGTTTGCCGGATCGCACGTATAGATCCGTTGGTAATCCTCATCCTCACAGAGGATATAGATTTGCCCGTTGAAGCGGTTCCATACGGCATCGATCACGTTCGGATTGAAATCCTTGGTGAGAGGGGAGGCTTTACGGCTTGCCAGATCGTATAGGAATAACTGCCCGTCGTATGAGTTGGAGATCTGTCCTTGCTTGATATTTCGTCCGATCCCGTCGAAAGCGTCGCCTGCCCCGGCTACCAATAACTGTTTACCGTCGGGCGAGAAGGCGGCTTGGTTTACGTACGGGGCTTTCTCCCAGATCGTATCGATCGCCATGGTCTGCAAATCCAATTTATAAAGGGAGTTGCGGGAGTGCGGTAAGGAGGTGTACACCCGGTCGCTGGTGCTGAACAATAGATAGCGGCTATCAGCGCTGATATCATTGATATAAGTGTCCGTATGCCCGAAAGTAAGTTGCTCGTACAAACCTGTTTTTAAGTCATACCGCCAGATAAAGGAGCGGTCACGGAAACCCGGGATACGGTCTGCCGGCTCTAATACACGGATCAAGTCCGTCCCTTCCTTGGGACCTTCCTCTTCTACGGTATAGAGAAGCGTGGACTCATCGGGGGTGAATACGAACCGCCCTTTCGGAAGGTTCGGGACTAATACCGTTTGTTGGTAGGTCGCCGGATCTACGGTTACCAACTCCGTACCGTCCAGACCGGTGCGGGTGTAATACAATCGATTGCTTTTAGGCATCCATTTGGCGGTTGTCAAGAAACTTCCGTCTTGCAATAAGACCCGTCCCGTAGCGGCATCCATCAATTGCCCGTACGATTCGCTCTTGCCCTCCGGGAATCGATTGACGTATTTTACCAAGGCATACTTCCCGTTCGGGGAGACACTTACGCCTTGGAAATCCTTTCCTTCTAGGATATTCAGAAGGGTGTAGCGTTTCTCCGGGTTCAAGGAAGCTACGACTTTCGCTTCCGCCTCGCTCTTGAAGGTAGCCTTTAGGCTGGGAGGACAAGTGTCTGTTTCCGCTGTCAGGTATTTAACGACTACTTGATAGCGGCGGGGTTCCATCACCAACTCGGAAGAGGCTCCGACCGGTTTATCATTGACGAATACTTCGAACGCCCCGGGACCCGATATATCGAGCGTGCCTTTTACGTACCGGTCGCTGTTCAAGAAGAAAGAGAATAGATGCAGGGCATATCCCTTTTGCGGGGCGGCGAAGGTGATCGCAACTGCCGTGTCAGCGTCGAGTACCGTGGCGTTCGCAAGCGTTTGCTCGAACGGTAAGGTCGCTTTTAATAGATTCTTCGCCTCGAAAGGCTTGCCGTTTACGTTGAGGCTGTCCGCTAGGATCGGCTTGTTGACCGTGAACGGGCCTGCGTGCAGGAATTGCGTTACTTTCACGTCTTCCATGGCGTAAAGCGAAAGGGCGGAAAGAAGCAATGCCGGAATTAAGTTAGTTTTTCTGTTCATATATAATTAGTTTAGGATAAACGTTTTCCGCAAACGATGTAAAGCTGTTCGGTATCCTCTACGACGAGCGGAAGAAGATAAGGCTCCATCAATGCCGCCACCTCTCGGGCCGGGGGCAAGGGCAGCGATAATCGATCGGCGTGCCGATGGTGGTGCGTATTGATCTTTTCCTTGCTCTCGCTGTGGCAGATAACCAATTTACCGCCGGGCACGAGCAAGTCGCTCATATGCTCGATCAACCGTTCCGGCCGCATGAAATGCGGGTAAGCGCTATATAGGATAATATAGTCGAATCCTTTCCCCTCGTAGCTCATAGCGTCCTCTTGGAGGAACTCGATGAGCGGATGATCCGGATATTTCACGCGTGCTTTCTCGATCATTTGGCCCGCTATATCGATAGCTACGATTTGGCGGGGTTCGTACGGCAGCAGGTAACTTTCCAATATCCCCGTGCCGCAACCGACATCGAGGATGCGAGCGTTCCGCCGCAGGTTGGTACGATCCAATATCGTCCGGATTTTTTCCGGATCATGTACGCAGACAGCGTCCCAGCGTTCCGCCATCGTATCAAAAAAAGTCTCTATTTGATTCATGACAATTGTCCTTCCCATAGAAAACAATCGCTGAACAGGGATTGTTCCTTGAAATGGGTTGGTTTTTCGAACAAACCGAACACGGACGATCCGGAGCCGGACATGGCGGCATATAAGGCGCCTCCCTCGTATAAGGTATCCTTGATCCGCTCGATCACGGGATGTTTCGGGAATACGCTCCGCTCGAAATCGTTCACCATCCGCTCTTTCCATTCGGATACCGGTAGCCGGATGATCTCTTTCAAGGAGGTCTCGGGCGTGGCGGGTGTTACCATCGAATAGGCTTCGGGGGTGGAGACGGCTACATCCGGTTTAATTAAGCATAGATAATAATCCTTTAAGGACAAGTCCACGGGCTCGAATTGGTTTCCCGTGCCGGTCGCGAATACCGGCGTGTTACGGATAAAGAACGGGCAATCGGCTCCGATGGTGGACGCTATCGCCTCCAACTCATCCGGGTGAATATCCAAACCGCAGAAATCATTGACCAGCTTCAACATAAAAGCGGCATCGGCGGAACCTCCTCCAAGCCCGGCGCCAAAAGGTATCGCTTTCAACAAATGGATCTCTAGCGGGGGAATCTCGTATCTCGTCTTTAGGGCGTTCAGCGCTTTTATGACGAGGTTCTTCTCTTGGGGAGCGTCTACCGGGATTCCGGTCCCGGTGAAACTGGGCTGATCCGAGGCGACGATCTCGAGGGCATCCTTCACGGGGATCGGATAGAAGATGGTCTCTATATTATGATAACCGTCCGGACGTTTGCTTACCACGTTCAGACCTAGGTTTATCTTGGCATTCGGGAAACAGATCATAGTATTTAATGTTTGTTTTATATGATACGCGAAGATAATGTTTACCGATCAGAATTACCTTAATCTGATGGGCAAATAGGATAATCACACCAAAATTTCTCCATAAGTGTCATACCGCCAGCGACCTGTTTCTCCATATCCATTAGGATGCCCATAATTAAATGCCTGCTTAAAAGAAAATCCCTCCGACCCGCCCTCATTCTCTTTATAGTCAGTATGCGGTAGTAACAATGCAACCTGTGGCTTGAGCTTGTAACAATACTGAGCATTACGATTCTTTTTGCGCTATGCTCCGCTCTCGCTTCCATTCGCAGTAAGTTCGACAATTCATTCTCAATTGCCAGAGATATACTCGCCCTATTTAAAAAGAACTACCTGAATTATGCTTTATATCAGTTCCGTCAACCAATTTAGCTGTTGGATCTTCACGTCCAATTCACGTAATTGCTTGGAATATGAATCTATTTCTTTTTGTAAATCTGCCACATTTATTGTGCGGACATAACGGATTTCATTTGCCGAATAACGTTCTAAACTGCCCGTTGCCGATTGTGTGACGGAACGAAGGACGGAGATGCGCAATGCTAAGATATCTTTCTTTGCGATCATTTCCGTAAGGCTTGTACCTTCTGCAAGGGTAGCCATGTTGGTTCGGTTGATTCTGAAAATCAGTGTCTCCAAATCATTCAGATTATTATTCAACTCATCCATAAGCCCCCGTGGATCTTCTGCGGGCTCTTCACCTTCTTGAATCCGGGCATTGTTTTTTAGCCGGACTTCCAGTTGTGATATTCTTTTTTGTAAATCAGCTCGTAAGCTGAGAGCTTCTGCTAATTTCATAATTCGGTATGTTTTTAATGTTTGCTGTTCTTGCTCTTTTGGAATTGCATACCCGATCATGAAGAGGGCTGCTTCCAGAGAACGCATGTCTTTAAATTGGCATTCTGGGAAGTTTAATACTTCTTTTAATAGCCAATTGGCTTTAAGGTTGCATTCAATATGGATTTTTCCTCGATCAAGTTTAGAGAATTTGTAAATGTCGCTGTTAGGATTCCGATTAACCTCCGGATTTCGGGCATCACCATAGGCGAATTTTAATAAAGAAGGGACACCGCCTTGTTTCTGCTCTATACAATATAGTTTCACCAAATAGCATAAAGCGGCTCCTACACGACTATCGTAGATGATAAAATCATTTATATATAAAGAATAAATCTTGGTGAATCCTGAGTTCATAATAATTATCTCATCCTTTATATCTAAAGAGTCACGGGTTAAGACCCCTTCTGCCTTCATTAGATAATTCACAAGGTTGGTTTGTGCCTTGATCCTTTCTTGATTTTCCCGTATAACGCCTCCCCATTTTAATATATCGAGGCAAGCATCTTGGCAAGCTTCGTTGTCATTATTTCGGATACTCGCTTTAAGTCGTTTGGCATAACTTTCCAATAAGGCATTGTTTTCCTCCCAATTTAGACCTCCCCATTTATATTTGTGGCAAGCATCATAAAAAGAGGTACATTGCCATTCCTCCTTCTCTTTCTGATTGTAATATGAATGGGTGAAATTAGATAGTTTATCACGAAGCCACTGGATAAATCCAGATACATACTGATCGTTTAGGAATTGTTCTTTTGTCATAACAACAGATTTTGTGTAAAAATAAATATTTTATTGTATATAATAATGTTGTAAGTATATTTTTGAGTTTAATTTTAGTTTTCTTCTTGCGGGCATAGCTGTAGGCATCACGCGTAAAAGAGTAGGTTTGACGTTTTGACATTCTGTAATCTAAACTTCCGGAGAAGCGTTTTTTCCGGGCTAAGGTACGCCTTGCTTCCGAAAATGGCATAGAATAATAGCATCTGGTTGTCTTGTAGTGTTTTATGGAAATAGGCCTTTTTATTCTAGCGAGATTAATTCATCGTATCTCATATTTTTAGGTGAAAATAGCCATTTTATACGGGTGTATCGATCAATTCTATAGGATGCGAGGGCTGTTTCTTCCGTATGTATCGCCTAATACATACGGTTGCGTTACCTAATACATACGGTCGTGTTGCCTAATACAGCCTTTTGTGTTACCTAACTCTATTACTTTTGAGTCCAAACAGGGGTATTTAGGCAAGAAAAAGGTCTTGACATCGTTATTCTGTTATTTCGATCATAATGTCAAGATTATCTCATTTTCGCTTACGGTCTCTATAATCGATACTTATTTATCCTTTATGATTTCATGGAGCATGGCAACCTTTTCTTGCTCGGCCTTTAATAATCGTTCGTAAAGCTCGACTATTTTATCGATGGGATTGAAAGTTTGATTTTGAATGCTTCCGGCTGCAGTTGCGTTATCTTGCCATGTGCCAGAATAAATATTGATAAGCGCTCCTTCATTAAGCTCCGTGATCGCCTCTGTCGGAATATCCAAAGCTTTAGTTATCTTTTCCAATACTTCAGGTTCCAATTCGTCTTTTTTCTCGTAGCCGGATAAGGTGGCTTGTGATACCCCTATTTTGTCGGCGAGCACTTCTTGTTTGATGCCTCTCCATTCTCTCCAACGTTTTAAGTTGGCTCCATGACTATTTCTTCTGGTAAATGTTGTTTCCATGTCAGTTCTTATTGATCCTGTCACAAAAATAAGTATTAAATCTGAGTTATCTTACTATTGTATCAGATATCCAGAGCAACCGCACCTAATTTTATTTATAACTACAAATTACGATGGGCATTGTTACCGACCGTAAATACGTAGTCAGATATATCATTTATCTCTGTCATCTGATAATATTAGTCGTGACATTGATATTTTATCAAGGGGATTGATGGTATATCAGCAGGCGGTAAGCTTATTTTGTCTGCGAATGATAAACACAGAAATCAATGGAAACTCAAAATCAATATCCTCAAAAAGATTATTCCGAGATGATTAGCTTAGCCCATCAAGTAATTGATCTGCCGGTAAGAAAGGCGCAGATGTTATTGAAGGATCTGGATTTATGTACGATCACTTATACGTGGAATGACGTAAGTCAGATTACATTGGAAGTCCTATTCAAGACCTCCACGCTCACTTGCCTTTTTAATCAAAACGACATTTGTGAAGCTGTATATCTATTCTTAACTGATAATAAGGATCTAATGAAATATATAAGCCACTGCGTTAAGACCTATACATATGATTTCCTTTTGGATGGCTGGACCACGGATAAATGCCACATTTCAATATGCCGTTCCGAAAATCAAGGGTGTTTTTTATTAATATTACCGCTAAAAAAGAAATTATGAATAAGGCATATCCGTGTTGCATATCCTTGGTTGTCTTGTGTAATAATAATAAAACCAAGAATAGTCTGCGAATAATTTCCATACGATTTCTTTTCTAACCGAATTCCAGCGATCCGAATTATCGCTTATATCATCAATTATGTCATTACGCCTTGTCGTGTCTGTTCTGGCATTCAATATATCATCTACTGTATATTCGGACTGGGCGATTATTCTCCAAAAACGTCTGATTTGACAAAAAGAATAAGTCATTAAATTTAAGGCACGCTCATCTAGATAGCGGACATATTTTTCGTCGCAATCGATATTTCCTTTTGAATCGTATCGAATTAGATCCTCCACATTCTCCTTGTAAAATAACGGAGCAACAAATCTATCTTCCCTATAATTGTTGCAGCAATGGTGGGGAGTAATTATATCTAAGTTATTCAATGTTCTTCCATCGCAAGAAGCCACCAGATTATCATAGGCTACAAAATGTGGAAAGGGAGGTGGTTTAAGTTGTTTCTTTTTGTCTTCCAATACTCCATGAACAAAGACTTTGATGTGTTTCTTGTCAAATTTGAAATAGTCAGAATATCTTGCTTTGTCTCTTTCAAAATCAGATTCGGAAATATGATTTGGAATAATATGTTCAAGAGTTACATTCCTTTCACTGCCATCTATTTCCGACTGCCTGAGCGTGCGCATACAATAACAGCAATATCCTTCTTGTTCTTTTACAAGAATATTCTCCAATTCCGATACATCCAAATCTTCGTAAGTCAAATTATAATATTCTCCATCTATCCACTGATTTTGGATAAGCTTGAGGATGATAGTAAGAGCTTCTTTCCTTATTTTGGGATTATTTTTGTTTATGTGCCGCATAGCTTTTATCCCTCCTGAACACTTTGTTCCAATTCTGTTTTCAATTGTTCAAATCGCTCAGAAGATACCAGAGATCGTAATGTTTCTAATACCAGTGTCTGTGAGGTCTTTTTTCCTCTGCGGGCAAGACGGATGTACTTTTCTTTCAAAGAATTAAGATAACTGTTGCGTGGCTCCGTACCCATAACTTCCGACAATGTGTAGTTATAGTCCATACCATAGATATCAGGTAAAACATAGTGTTTATAATTAGCGGCATTACGTTCCATCTGTATCACAATATTATTCTCATCTTGACGAAAATTACTTATTACCAATGGAGAATGGGTTGCGATAATAAACTGGATGTGTGGAAAAGTTTTCTTTAGTCTTTGCAATACATCTTGTTCTAAACTTGGATGCAAATGTAAGTCCACTTCATCTATGATAACTAACCCCTCTGGCTCACCCGTACTTCCATTCAATATATACGAACGATAGGCTATATCAAAGATTATAGAAAATAATCTTTCATAACCAGCAGGCAACTCATCCCAACGCCGGATTACCCCATCCTCAAAAATGCATTTGATAAAGAACTCATCGATCCCGTCAATAACCAAATCCACTACTTTAATATCATCTGATCGATCTGATAGCTCTTCATAACAGTTGTCAGTGAACAGCCTTATATATTTTGTTACATAATCTATCTCTGATTTAAGAGTCTTCACCTGTTGCGTGATAGAAGTTACGGCAGATGATTTCTCCTTTTTTAATTTTTCCAATGAACGGGTAAAACTCATCAATAGATTATTGGCTTTAATAAATCTTTTTTGCCAAATTTCCGTACATGAAGTGAAGTCATTCCATTGATAATATCCCCAGTTTTGAGCGAAAATGTCATCTTTCTCCAGATATTCTTTTACGGTTTTCCCCATCTTTGTGTTAATATGCGGATAACGGTCGGAATAATATGATAACACAGGAAGCTTACCCGTTTCCTTGAATTTTTTCATGAAAGCTATGTAAGCGTCTTTGTATAAGGAACTTTGTACATAGGAGTTTGTCTTGCTCATTTTACAAAATTTCCAATTCAACTCAATTCCTTGAAATAAAGCGAGACCATGTAATGTTACATTGTCTGCCACTTCCATTCTCTCATTGTGATAAATTTCTCGAAGTTGGATATTGGCTACCCCAAGTTCAGAGATACCATTGGCTAATGAAGAAAATCCCCAACTTTTTTCACTGCTATTGAATATAAAGCTTAGTGAGTCACATATCGCTTTAAGCAAAGAAGATTTACCAGTACCGTTTTTGCCAATAAGTACTGTTACTTCTTTCGCAAAATCAAAACCGGTCTCCTTATAACAATGATACCCGTTTATATCAAGATGCCTTAAAATCATGTTATTGAATATTTTACAATATGCAAATATAGTGTTTTTTCATGAAAGGCATAAATATATTGTGAGATAATTAGTCTTTCCAACTGGCTACAATTTGTAGTTGTTTCGCTACTTCTCTTTTTCAAACGAACTTTTTGTGTGTTCCAATGACGATGGTTTTCAGTCATCAAAAAGAAAGGCGCGGTAAATCAAGTTTACAGCGCCTTCCATTTATTTAGGGTTATGAGCTTTATTAAGGCTCCGCGATCATCTCTTTAGCGATTATCTCGGCCTCGGCTTTATCGGCGTCCTTTTGGATGTTCGGCAATTCAAGGCCGTAGCCTTTGATCCGGTCCTCACGTTTCAACATCAAGGCGATGAAGAGGGCGAGTACACCGAAGCAGGTGAAGACTGCCATCGGTATCGTATAGTCGTAAGCCGGTTTGCCCGTACCATTGTCTATTTTGCAATACGTATCCAATATCCAGCCGATTAATAAGGGAACCATACTCAGACCGATATTCTGTACCCAGAAAATCAAGGCATAAGCCGTGCCTAATTGCTTCTCCGGGATAATCTTCGGAACAGATGGCCACATCGCCGATGGAACCAAGGAGAAAGCGATACCCAATACGATCATCACGATTGTCGCGAACCACCACTGATTCAAGATCGGAAGCGTGAATAATAAATGCACGCCGATCAACATCAAGGCACCATAGATCATGATCGTCGCCCCTTTACCCTTGCGGTCGTATAAGTTACCGAAGAACGGAGTCAGAAGAATCGTGCCGAAAGGTAAGATAGCCGGGATGTTTCCCGCCAACTCCGGATCTACGTTATATTTATTGACCATCAAGTCCGTAGCGTATTTCAAGAAGGGGAATACGGCCGAATAGAATAATACGCAAAGCAGAGCGATCAACCAGAAACCCTTATTGGTAACGATCAATAAGATATCTTTCAAACGGAAAGGCTCTTCCTCCTCGGCTTGCTCGATAGCGTCCATCGAAGCGTCCAGCTTGCGATCCATCACGCAAAATACGAGGAAGGCGATCAAACCGATACACAACATGCAAAGACAAAGCAAGATAGGAGCGGAGATGCTACCGAAGTACTTGGCGGCGGGAACCGTGATAGATAAAGCCAAGGCCGTACCCAAACGAGCCGTAGCCATCTCCAAGCCCATAGCCAACGCCATCTCTTTTCCCTTGAACCACCGTACGATAATCTTAGATACCGTGATACCGGCGGTCTCCACGCCGACACCGAAGATTGCGTATCCGAGGGCGGCCACCATCACTTGCGCTTTCCATCCGAAAAGCTCTCCTTCCATCGTAAACGCGTCCGAGATGGCGTAATATTTAATGGAACAACCGATAATCATCAAGATACAGGAAGCGACACCCGTGAAACGGACACCCATCTTATCCAGAACGATACCACCAATAATCAACATGAAGAGAAATACGTTGAACCAGCCGTAAGCGCTGGTGAACCAACCATATTCCGTACTCGTCCAGCTTAGCTGTTCTTCCAACATCGGTTTAAGCGGAGCCATTACATCCGTAAGGAAGTATCCGCAAAGCATCGTGAATGCCGCCAAAGCGAGTACACTCCAGCGTGCGACTTTCGAGTCACTTAGTTTCTGATGAATTTTTTCTATCATGATATTTGTTTTATAGAGTTATATTATTTGTATTCGTCTTCTTTCATGAACAAGGGGAGAGCGTCCGCTACGATAAAGGTGCTTCCGCCGATAAAGATCAAGTCATCCTTATCGGCACTTTTTAACGCTTTCTCGACCGCCTCTTTCACCGTTTCGCAAAGGACTCCGGGCAGTCCCTTCCGCATGGCTTTCATGGCGAAATCCTTTACGGGCATCGCTCTCTCCACGGAGGCTTGCGTGAAGAAATAAGAAGCATCTGGTGGCATCAAGGATAATACGCCGTCGATATCCTTGTCGTTCACCATACCGACGATCATATAAATTTCGCGGAAACGGCTTCTCATGGCATTCAGGTGTTCCGCTATGTGTTTCCATCCACCCACGTTGTGCCCGGTGTCGCAAATGACGGTCGGTTTTGTCCGCAAGGTTTGCCAGCGGCCCATTAAACCCGTCAGTTGGGTCACGTGCCCGAACCCTTCATGGACGGCCTCGGGCAGGATGTCAACGCCGCACTTCTCGCGGAGCAGGTGCAGGGCGGAGAACACCGTGATGGCGTTGGCTTGTTGTACCTCTCCGGCAAGCTCGCCGATCACCTCGCCGTATTCTACGGAGGGGAACTTCCAGTGTACCATCGACAACCCTCCGGTCCCCTCCAGCATTCCCATGCTCAAGGCGTAGTGGAAGGGTGCTCCTGCCTTTCTCGCCTCGTTCTGGAAGAGGTCGAAAACGGAGCGTTTCTCAGCCTCCCCCAGAAGGACGGGTACGCCTTTTTTGATAATGCCGGCTTTCTCCGCCGCTATCTTCTCCTCCGTATTTCCCAAGAATTGCGTATGATCCAGACTGATATTCGTGATGATACTCAAGATCGGAGTGATAATGTTCGTACTGTCCAAACGACCGCCAAGCCCGACCTCGATAACCGCGTAATCTACCTGCTGGTCGCGGAAATACTCAAAAGCCATACTGGACGTCAGCTCGAAGAAAGAAGGATGGAGAGGCTCGAAGAAAGAACGATGACGCTCGACGAAATCGACCACGTAATCTTGGGAGATCTTTTTCCCGTTCACCCGGATGCGTTCCCGGAAGTCCACTAAGTGGGGAGAGGTATAAAGCCCGACCTTGAAACCGGATTGCCGGAGAATGGCCGCCAATAGATGGCTGACCGAGCCTTTGCCGTTTGTCCCGGCTACATGGATGGTCTTATAGGCTTTATGGGGATTTCCCAGATAATCATCTAGGGCGATACTTGTACCAAGACCGGGTTTGTAAGCGGAAGCTCCGCTGTGTTGGAAGACCGGGATGCTGGTATATAGATAGTGTAGCGTTTCCTCGTATGTCATGTTTTTGTAAATTAGATGCTACAAATGTAGTTAAATTTATTTATACCTTTGCGACTCGTTTATAAAAAGGAGAGAAAAAGAAAATGGAAACACGGCGTATAACCTATACGCCTCAAGGAGGCGTTTGTTCTAAGTTGATGGTGATCGATGCGAAGGAGGACGTGATCGAGAATGTGCAGATTGTAGGAGGTTGCCACGGTAACAGGCAAGGCATGTGCGCCTTATTGAAAGGTATGCGCATCGAAGACGCTATCGGCCGTTTGTCTGGCATCGATTGTCATGGAAGGGGAACTTCATGCCCGGACCAGATGGCACAGGCATTGAAGCAATTCAATCGATGATCAGCTTATATCCGATTCCCCGGATATTCAAAATCTTGATAGACTCGTCTTTCGATAACTTATGACGTAGCTTGGTGATAAAGACATGCAGGCTGCGTGCGTTGAAGAAAGAATCATCTCCCCAAAGGTCTATCAAGATCTCTTTCATCGGTAATACTTGGTCCTTATTGTCGCAAAGGCGCTTCAATATCTCGGATTCCCGGTTGCTGAGGAGTTGTTTCTCTCCCCGGTAGACCAATGTCTGCGTGATGGAATCGAACGTATAAAGCCCGATACGGAAAGAGGTGGCTTCCGGTCTTTGGACGGACACCTTATGCAGTAACGCCTTGATGCGTACGATCAATTCCGCCATGCCGAAAGGCTTTTTCAGGTAATCGTTGCCGCCTGTCTCGAAGCCCTCTACCACGTCGTTGGCCGCGGAACGGGCCGATAGGAATAGGACAGGGGTGTGCGTATCCGTCTTACGGATCAATTTGACCATCGTGAAACCATCCATCTTGGGCATCATGATATCCGCTACGATAATGTCCGGGTTGATCTCCGCATAACGGGAGAGGCCCTCCTCGCCATTCGCCGCTAGGGTGATATCGAACTCGTTCCCATCCAGCGTATCCTTGATGATCATGGCCAATGTAGGCTCGTCTTCTACTAGTAGTACTTTTATCTTTTCCATATTTGATACTTGATTTTCGGATTATTATTTAAAATGCAGGGTAAAGGTGGAGCCTTTGCCGGGGACGCTTTCCACACGGGCTGTTCCTCCATGTTTACCCATCATGTCTTTTACGTAATATAATCCTAGGCCATAACCTTTTACGTTGTGGATATTCCCGCTGGGAACCCGGAAGAACTTGTCGAATATCTGCCGCTGGTTGGCTTCGCTGATACCCGGGCCGTTATCGGTTATGGAGATTGTCGTTTCGTGATCGTCTTGCCGGGCTGTCGCTTCGATGCGGCAAGGTTCCTTGTCGGCGTATTTGATTGCGTTATCGATAAGGTTGCTCAACATATTATATAGGTGGGTACGATCGGCCACCAATTCTATATCCTCGGGGATGGAGCAAGTAAACTCCACGGGTTTGCTCGCTTTCAGTTTGTATTGCTCGATGAGGGAGTTCACCAACTCGTTTAATGAGATGGTTTCGGGGCGCAAGCGGAAGGTACTGCGGTTCTCTACGGCGAGTGTCAAGATTTGTTCCACCAATCCGGTAAGATGGATAAGTTGGTCTTTAACGATCGTCAGGTATTTCTTCTGTTTCTCGTTGACGGGATCGCTAAAGTTCAATAATGCGTCTACGGCGGCATAGCTGACGCTGATCGGGGTTTTCAGCTCATGCGTCATATTGTTGGTGAAATCGGTCTTCAATTCTTCCACGGTCTTTTGCTTTAAGATGGTGCGGAGTAAGTATATGAAAGCGCAAATGATCAGCAAAAGTAATAGGAAGGAGGAGATCAGGATGCCTTTCATCTGGGTGAGTATCACGCTGGCCGGCGATTTGAGGAACAGGCGATATTGTAACGTGCTCTCGTTATGGAGCGGGTAATCGAAATGCACGGGGTTTTTCCACGTAGTGAATCGTTCCGGCTTGTCCAGATGCATCCAACCCTTCTCGTCCCCGTTGTTTGGTTTATAAATCGTTACCAGCTCATGTTCCGTTACGATATTTCTTGCCTCCAGTTCCGAGGTTAATAATTTGTTGTAGGTCTTGAAATCAATTGGTTTTATAGAATCTATATTCGCGTGCATCGCTTGCTGCACCATGTCCTCCACCTCGCCGATTACATATAGGTAATCCGTTAGGGTAGAGTCTATCGAGCTAAAGTCCTCCTCATCCCCGTAATCGATATGTAGTTTCATATGTGAGTCGGGATTTGCCGTCTTGAAGATATCTTCCCGGTTAAGGTCAGGATCTTCTTTCTGCGGATGGATCGAAGCTTTTGCGTCCATCTTCTGCTTATTAGACGGATCTAGCTCTGAGCTGAAGTACACATCTTGGGTTTGAGGTCCCAGCGCTCCCTGTTCTTTTTTGATAGATCGGATGCGCAGGAACAACTCCTTATAGTCGGCGATCTTCATCGCTTCCTCTATATTGATCTCCATCTGTTTATATAATGTATCATATAAACCTTTCAGCCAGTATCCTTGGAAAACCAAAAGCCCGGCCAGCGATAGGACGATCAACAAAGCGATTAACTTAAAACGAAGTCTGATGTTCATGAAGTCTCTTTATGCTTATAATCGAATTGATCGCTAAAAATAGACAATTTTATTACATGAACTTTTAATACGCAAGATAAACTTTATGCGGGCGCTTGTAAATATTTACTAAGGATGCCCATCAACGCCCCAATATCAATCGGTTTAGCCAAATGATAATTCATGCCCGCTTTGATAGCGTTTGTCACGTCTTCGGAAAAAGCGTTGGCGGTCATGGCTATAATTGGCATGTGTGCGATATCCCTTCGTTGGAGGGAACGAATCTGCCGGGTCGCCTCATAACCGTCCATGATAGGCATCTGGATATCCATCAGTATTATCTGGTAAAATCCTTCTTCCGATTGGGCGACTTTATGTACGGCGTCGAGCCCATTTATCGCCGTATCGATAGTGATACCGGTGCTGCCGATGATCTCTACGGCGATCTCACGATTTAACTCGTTATCCTCCACCAGCAAGATGCGCTTGCCGGAATAATCGACGTTTGATAACTTGAATGGGCGGATCGGTTCCGGCTGGTCTCCTTCGTCAAGGAAAGATCTCAATACTTGGAGTAGCTTGGACTTATAGAGAGGCTTGGTGATGAATCCATTGGCCTTAACCTCCTTAGCCTCTGCCTCATATTCCTCAAGATCGTATGCGGAGAGAATGATGATCGGTACGTCCGCTCCCACGAAACGTCTGGAAACTCAAATATTGTAAAAGGAAATATGGAACATATTATCCCCAAAAATAGTTAGCCAAGACTAAATAAGATCCTTTACACCCATAAACTTGAATGGTTGCGCCGGCTTAAAGTCTTTTGAAGCGTTGCCATGATAGGTCTCACCGTTGGCGATGGATAGTTTAAGTACCGGTGCACCCTCCGATAAGTCCATGTCTCTCAGTCGTACCCAGAAAGTGTTCGGGGTCAGGCTCGACTCAAAGAAATAAATCAGGTTCTTGCTTTCGGATACTGTTCTCCATTGCGTGGTGGATATCTCCGGACTCTCGGGAGTCGATATGCCATAAGGGACAGAGGCGTTACGGATCACGCTGAATACACAGGCGATAGCTATCTTCTCATCGTCCGTCTTAGGTACGGCATCTATATAAAAACTAGCTCTGGCAAAACGGTCGGATGCACGGTTGGTACCCGGAAGGAAACTCAGCCCTCCGATCGATTTCCAATATTCACAAAGAGCCAACTGTTTATTATAAGTAGGGGAGTTAGTCATCACCTTGTATTCCTTACTGTGATAAACGGTCAGTTTACCTCCTATGTATTCGAAGATAGCGCAATCACCGGTTGCGTCGGAAATCGATAAATGTAAGGTCGCCAAGCGGGAACCGTCCGGCATCTTATCCGATACTACTTGAAACGTATCTTCGTTGATAAAAGAGACCGCTTCTTCCACCGTAGCGAAATTATCCAACATATATTGTACCCATATCGTTATGGCAAGGCCCGGCTTATTCTTATCTCTGGCCGGATATTGGGCTTCGGGTAACCAGAGCAAATTAGCTACCAAACCTTTCTCGTTCATTCCGTCCGTACTGGCTATCTCGAAAGCGGAGGTGATGATGCTGCCGTATTTGGATTTCCACTTTAAAGAATCCTTTCCTGTCTCCCCGTTTCTCTCCATCCCCCTAGGAAACACCCATAGGTTACTATGCATATCGGTCTTCCAGTCCATCGTGCGACCAGTCGCTACCATCCCGTTTGTTCCCGAATAAACTACTCTTGTACACATGATTTTCAACTTTTAATAGGTTATCTTCAAATATTTGATTGATATATCAACAGTTAGAACCTCTTAATGTTCAGTTTACGTTTTCGCGTCAAAGAGTACGGCGGCCTTGAAACCTTTTTCCTGCAATTCCCTTAGGTGAGATTTAGCACAAAGGATACCACTCGTACTACTTTTCCGAAGGTGTTTTCTAGATTACCTTGTTCCTCTTTGTTGGGGTTGATAAATGGCGATAAGACTAAATAACATTCCTGATAAGACAAGGTAAGACTTCGTAAGTGAGTGGTAACATAGTTTCTTTTAAGAATACGTTTCTTTTGTATGAACGAAAAATGATAAAAACAAACCGATATGAAACGTACTATTTACTACATGATTTTATGCTTGCTGATGAGTCTCGGTGAGATGATGGCACAAGGTATTTCCGGGAAGGTGATGGATGGCAAGGAACAGCCGGTAGATGGAGTGGCGGTGATTTTACAGACCCTCGACTCTGTATATGTGGATGCCGTGGTTACCGATACGCTTGGGGATTTTCGATTGAATCATCCGCTAGACCAGTCGTATCGACTTATTTTCCAACACATCTTATATAATATGGTAGAGAAAGAGATAACTACCGCCAACGTAGGTACGGTGGTGCTGGAGGAGAAAGATTATCAGTTGGCCGAGATTACCGTAAAGGGAGAACGCCCGCAAGTGAAACTGGAGGGAGGCAAGCTGACGTATGATGTCCCTCAACTGATGAAGGATAAGACTGCCACGAACGCTTTTGAGATCATCAAGGACTTACCGGGGCTTATCGAGCGGAATGATAATCTGGAACTGGTAGGGGTCAGTCGTTTGAATATAATCTTGAATGGGCAGTTGACGACAATGTCGGCAGATCAATTAATCCAGTTACTGAAAACTATGCCGGCCTCAAGGGTCGAAAAGGCTGAGGTGATGTATAACGCTCCAGCTAAATATAATGTCAAGGGGGCGTTACTCAATGTCGTATTGAGTAAGAATGAGTCCGAGATTCCTTCTTGGCAAGGTGAAACGGGTGTGGATTACACCCAATATCGCCATGCGGGGGGAGATGCGCATGTGAATTTACTTTATACGAATAAGGGCTTTAGCATAGATTTCCTGTTGAATGGTAATAAGAGACGGGATGTGATGGGGGAGGATATGTTGGCCCGCCATACATTAAATAGTGGTATGACGGAAATAAGCCAACATAATCGGGCCCTTGTCCATGTAAATAGAGGAACGGTTCGTCTGGGAATGGATTATACGTTCGCGAATGAGGATAAACTCTCTTTGGCATATTATCTGAAGGGAGATAAAGTCTTATCGGACCGTGATGCCTTTACCTCATATCTGGATCTGTCGAAGCCGGAAAATAAAAGTGAGAGTACGAGCTTGGTCCGTGATGACGGGCACTCCGCTATTCATAATATACGTTTACAATATGACGGACATGCCGGGATATCGGCAGGAGCGGATTTCACCCGTTATCATTCGCCCTCGGTACTTGATTACCAGGATACGAATACGAATGGTTCCCGGACTGATATGATAAATAATACGAGACAGGATGTATCCCGCTGGTCCGTATTCCTAAATAAGACACATAGTTTCGCTTCCGGGTGGGGATTGAATTACGGCGTGCATGGAGGTTACGCTTCGTCGAAAAACTATTCGGAGTATTTATATGATCAAGGTGCTGGCTATGAGATGGACGAGGAAGCGTTGGAGGATAATACACAAAAGGAATACATCGCTGATATTTTCGCCGAGGTATCGAAAAGCTTCGGAGAGCGTTTCTCTGCTACGGTCGGGCTGAAAGGGGAGTATTTTAAGTCTGACTACGCCTCTAGCCGGGAAAATATGAACCTATGGAATGAGGGGGCGTTGTTTCCCACCGTATCCCTGAGCTATACGTTTTCTCCCCGACATATTTTACAGTTCGATATAAGTAGCGATAAGACCTATCCCGGTTATTGGCAAGTCTCCCCGCAAGTAACGCCTCTAAACTCTTACTCGGAGGTGGCGGGAAATCCCTTGTTGAAACCTTATCGCACGTATGAGGGGCAGATGGTCTATATCTTCCGCCAAAAGTATATGCTGGTAGCGTTCTGTGAATACACGCCGGATTATTTCGTCCAACTTCCTTATCAAAGCGATACGGAACTGAAGACCGTTTTTCGTTTCGAGAATATGGATTATAGTCTGGAAGCGGGATTGGCGGTGATCATTCCTTTTAATGTGGGTCGTTTTTGGAATAGCCGCATCACACTGCGAGGTTGGAGGATGCAAGAGAAGAATGATAACTTCCACGGCATCTCATATAACCGTGAGGCTTATCTCGGGTTAGCGCATATGAGTAACACATTTAACCTATGTGATAAACCGAATTTAAAAATGACGATAGACGGCCAATACGTGACTCCCGGTGCCATCCAAGGTATATACGACTTGGGTTCCATGTATGAGATATCCGCTGGATTAAAATGGACTTTCTTGAATGACCGTGCCAGCTTGACACTTAAAGGAGACGATATTTTCGCCAGCAGCATTCCACGTACCATCAAGATAAACCAAGGCAATCAATGGAGCCGGATGAGGAAATTGAATGATGAGAGATGTCTGAAATTATCTTTTGTCTGGAAGTTTGGTGGTTACAAGGAGAGGGAACATGATTCGATAGACACATCCCGTTTCGGAAAATAATAGATGCCTTGTAGTTTCATCCTAATGAACTCTTTGTTTCAATAGGATGAAACTGGATGCTCTTCTAAAGGAAATCCTATATTGCTTTCGTACTCGCTTCTATCTGTTCCATTAGCAGGGTGATATTGCTCATGAATAGCTTGACGGAGATCGCCAGCAGGATGATACCGAAGAATTTACGGATCAGGTATATGCCGCCTTTCCCCAAGACTTTCTCTACCTTGCGTGTCATGCGGACAACAAAGTAGACCCATAGCATATTCAGTACCAAGGCTACGATAATATTCACGCTGGCATATTCCGCACGGAGCGACAACAAAGTGGTGAATGATCCTGCTCCGGCTAGCAACGGGAATACCAGCGGCACCAACGTAGCCTCCTTGATTGGCCCTTGATTCTTGAAAATCTCTATGTCGAGAATCATCTCTAAAGATAGGAGGAAGATCACGAAAGCGCCGGCCACGGCAAACGACTCGATGTCCACATGGAAAAGCCTGAGTAATATATCCCCGGCGTAGAAGAACCCTAATAACAATAGAAAGGAGATTAGGGTTGCCTTCAACGCATTGACATCCTTGCCTTTATCCTTTAGGTCTATGATGATGGGAATAGCTCCGATTATATCGATAACAGCGAATAATACGATGAATGCGCTAAGTATTTGTTGGAAATTGAAATTTGTGAACATGACGTTATCCTCCTCTATTTTTTAATCCTCGTAAAGATACATATTTTTCCTTGAATTGGTCAATATGACGAAATTATTGGTGTGTGTAACTAATTTTAGCAGGCCTGAACTATCAACGTGTCAGAATTGTTCTTATATTAGAAGCAATAATCATTAAATCGAAAGGCCATGGGAGCAAAGAAGAATTTTGTGTTGGACACGAATGTCATATTACATGACTATAAGTGCATCGAGAACTTTCAGGAAAATGATATCTATCTACCCATTGTGGTATTAGAAGAGTTGGACAAGTTCAAGAAGGGGAGTGAGCAGATCAATTATAATGCCCGTGAGTTTGTTCGGGAGCTAGACTTATTGACCAGTAATGACCTGTTCTTGAAAGGCGCCTCACTAGGACCGGGAAAAGGTACACTCTATATCGTGACCGGTGATAAGTACCAGGAGAAAATAGCGCATTCTTTTCCGGATAAAACGCCAGATCACCGTATTTTGTCTTGTGCGTTGACGATCGCCGAGAAGAATCCGAAGATCAAGACAACCTTGGTCAGCAAGGATGTGAACCTTCGTATGAAGGCTCGTTCTTTGGGTATTCCCGTTGAGGATTATATCACGGATAAGGTCGTGAATGTAGATATTTTCGAGCGTGCGCAAGAGACCTATGAGAATATAGACCCCGATTTGATCGACAAGATCTACAGCTCTCCGGAAGGCGTGGACGCAGATTCGTTGGATATCAAGTCTAAGCTCGACCCGAACGAATGCTTTATCTTGAAAAGCGTACGTAATAGTGTATTGGCTCGCTACAATCCGTTTACGGATAAGATCAAGAAGGTGGATAAAGGCACGAACTTTGGTATCCAGCCCCGTAATGCCGAGCAGAGTTTCGCTTTCGAGGTGTTGAACGATCCGAATATCAAGCTGGTGGGGCTGACCGGAAAGGCCGGTACCGGAAAGACGTTGTTGGCGTTGGCCTCTGCCTTGAAACAAGCCGGCACGTATAAACAGATACTTTTGGCCCGTCCGATCGTCGCTTTGGCGAATAAGGATCTCGGTTTCCTTCCGGGTGACGAGAAGCAAAAGGTCGCTCCTTATATGCAACCTCTATTCGATAACCTGAACGTGATCAAGACTCAGTTTGCCCCGGGTAATCCCGATGTCCGTAAGATCGACGATATGCAGAAGAACAACCAGTTGGTGATCGAGGCGTTGGCCTTTATCCGGGGTCGTAGCTTGTCCGAGACTTATTGTATCATCGATGAGGCCCAGAACCTCACGCCGCATGAGATCAAGACGATTATCACCCGTGCGGGAGAGGGAACGAAGATGGTCTTCACGGGAGATATCCAACAGATTGACTCCCCATATCTAGACGCCCAAAGTAATGGCTTGGCCTATATGATCGACAAGATGAAAGGACAGGACTTGTTCGCCCATATCAACTTGATAAAAGGCGAGCGAAGCGAGTTATCTGAGTTAGCGTCAGATCTTTTGTAATTAAATATAGGGAATTGAAGATTGAAAATAAACGCTTATGTGAAGCTTGATTTTTAATCTTCAATTCTTAATGATTAGTCATTTACACTCGGGCAGACATAAATCTTCCGGAAACTACCTTTATAGGAAGGGTCTCCCATATCTTTGATCTCATTCAGATGTTGTTTAAGATGGGCGGTTTCGCCGTGCTTTTGTAATTCCCCGTCGTTTTTCCAAGTCTCGGCGATAAAGAATTCGGTGCTATCGGTGAGGGACTGGTACATGCCGTAGTCGATACATCCCGGTTCTAGCAACGTGCTTTCCTTGCATTTCAAGAATGATTCCTTTAAGGCGGAGACACATTCGGGTTTTACTTTCCGTTTGATATTCAGTACGACTTCCATGGATTCTTTATTGCTTCCTCCATTCGTGCAACCGGATAGAGCGATTAATACGCAGGCCATTGAGATAAACACTTTCTTCATGATAGATTGTTTTTAAGTATTTGATACGACAAAAGTAGTGAATTTTTGATCTAAACACAGGAATCGAACATCTGATATTAAATTATTGTTGTTAGTGGAAGTTGGAATGGATATATTTGTGATAATATTAATAGCTATTTATGTTAAATTTAAAACAAGAGTCATGAGAAAGAGTTTGTTGTATGTATTTGCCGTGATTTGCACGATGGGTTTTTTTACGGCATGTGGTGATGATGACGATTCAAGTTCTTCCGGTAACTGGCAAGATCTGTCGAAAACGTACGAGGGTAAGAGCGTTAATCTGGTAATGGGTGAAGTGACAATCCCTGTTGACGGTAAATCGGTCGTGATTGCCGCTTCCTCTGCGGAGAAGGCATCCGTAACCTTGAACAATATCATCCCCGAAAATAAGTCGGTCGCTATCGATGCCGCGTTGAAGGAAGCGGATGGCACTTATACGTTTACCGGCGAGAGTACGGTTGGCGATTGCGTGGTATCAGTAAATGGTACGGTGAAAGAGGGCGTAGCTTCTGTTGTTTATACTCGTAAATTAACTTCTTCTATCGTAGGTAATTGGAGCTTGAAAGCGGGCGTGGAAGCTATCTATGCGAATATCGTTACCGGAAATTCTACGATCGATGATCTCGTGCGTATGATAAAGCCAGCTATCAGTAACTTGATTTGGGGCAAAGTAAGCGCTGTAAATGTTAACTTACCGGAAGATGGAATCTTCGATGTTTCTTGGAGACCTATGGGGGCTTCTGAGGATAAAGGAATCGGTGAGATCACAAAAATGGCAAGTATCCAATATTGTGTGGTAGACGGGAAATTTATGGTGGCTGTGGATAAAAATTATGTGACAGTCTTGACTACTTTATTACAACAGGCTGCTGGTGACAAATTGGAGGCCGCTGGTATCTCTATTGACGAGATCATGAAGCTTTTGGTTGATTTAGGAGGTTATTATGGTCTACCTCTTAACATGAAGGTGGATGGAAGTGAGGCTACTTTTTATGCGGATAAGGATTTAATCGTACCGGTTTTGACCATGATAGCTCCTATCTTGAAACCGATGGTTCCGGAGAATTATCAGCAAATGGTAGATATGGTATTGCAACTACTTCCGAACGCAAAAACGTTAGAGTTTGGACTTAATTTCACGAAATAATTGAAAATCCTAGGTTGTAGAGACGGAGTACACCCGTCTCTACAACTGGATGAAATTTGGCAGAGTTATACCAATATAGGAGTTAATCAATTACCTTGGTGCTTTCTGATATAAGAATATCGCTATAAATGTATAAACTATATTCGGTATCCAAGCTGCTACGGCAGGACTCACATAACCATTAATAGCGAAGGTGGAAGTAACCGTCATAAACAGGATGTAAGAAAAACTCAACGCCAATCCGATACCAATATTCATACCCATACCTCCCTTTATTTTCCGGGAAGACAACGACGCTCCGATAGAAGTCAAGATAAACGCCGCCATGATCGTGGCGAAGCGCTTATGATACTCGATCTGGAAGGTCTGTATATTCCCGATACCTCTTTTTTTCTGCCGGTTGATATACGTATTCAGCTCGGGCGTTGTCATCGTCTCGCAATCATTCACGGAAATCAGGAAGTCCGAGGGCACGATGGTCAAGGTCGTATCCTTACGGGAGCCTTCGGTGATATGTTCCCGCATGCCATCAAAATCACGGATCATATAATCGATAACGGTCCATTGATAAAGCGAGTCGTATTTGATTGACTTGGCGGTCAGACGGGAGATCAATTTCTTATCCTCGAAATGCTCCAGAGAGAAACGGTATCCCATGTTCGAGCGAGCGTCATAGCTATCGAAATAAGCGATAATACCCGGCTCGATCTCCAATTGGGCGTTCTTTACGTAGTCCACCTTCTTGTTGCGGATATACTTGTTCTGGAAATCGATACGAGTCTCATTCGCCGGGGGAATGATGTAAGCGTTCAGGATAAACGTCACGATAGCGATAATCGTAGCCGAGACCGCGTAAGGAAGCATTAACCTACGGAAACTCATACCGCTGGCAAGCATCGCTATGATCTCCGAACGATCCGCTAGCTTCGACGTGAAGAAGATCACGGCGATAAATGTGAACAACGGACTGAACAAATTGGCGAAGTAGGGGATAAAGTTCAAGTAATAATCCACGATGATCGCCTTCAAGGGGACATCCGGATTCAAGAACTTATCGATCTTCTCGTTTATATCGAAAACGACGGAGATAGAGATAATCAAGGCGATAGCGAACACGTACGTGCCCAGAAACTGCTTGATGATATACCAATCGATCCGTTTTAGTTTAAATTTCATCTGTCTCGTTTTTTATAACCGGTTCGCTAATTGACGGACCATACCACTTTTCCATGTAGTAAAATCGCCAGCGATGATATGTGCCCTCGCTTCTTTCACCAACCATAGGTAGAAAGCGAGGTTATGGATAGAAGCGATCTGTAAGCCAAGCATTTCTTTCGCCTTGATCAAGTGGTGCAGATAAGCCTTGCTATATAAGGTATCCACGTAGGAATGTCCGTCCGGATCGACTGGCGAGAAATCGTTCTCCCATTTCTTGTTACGCATATTGATAGTACCGAAGCGGGTGAAGAGTTGGCCGTTGCGTCCGTTACGGGTCGGCATGATGCAGTCGAACATATCGATGCCTCGTTCGATCCCTTCCAGCAGATTGATCGGGGTTCCTACGCCCATCAAGTAACGAGGCTTATCTTTCGGCAAGATCTCGTTCACGACCTCGATCATCTCGTACATCTTATCGGTAGGCTCACCAACGGCCAATCCCCCGATAGCGTTTCCATCGGCGCCTTTTCGGGCCACGTTCTCCGCCGCCCTCTGCCGCAAGTCCGTATAGACGCATCCCTGTACGATCGGGAAGAGACTTTGCCGGTAGCCGTATTTCGGCTCCGTGCTGTTGAAGCGGGCGAAACAACGATCCAGCCAACGCTCGGTCAGGCCCAGTGATTGCTTGGCGTAATTGTAGTCGGCATCTCCCGGGCAACACTCATCGAAGGCCATGATGATATCCGCACCGATAGAGCGTTCGATATCCATCACCTTCTCCGGCGTGAACATATGCTTGGAGCCGTCGAGATGCGAGCGGAACTCGGCTCCCTCTTCATGCAGCTTACGATTGTCGGAAAGGGAGAATACCTGAAACCCCCCGCTATCGGTCAATATCGGGCGATCCCATGTATTAAACTTATGCAAGCCTCCGGCCTGCTCCAAGATCTGGATACCGGGACGAAGATACAGATGGTACGTATTCCCCAAGATGATTTGTGCTTTGGTATCTTCCTTTAGCTCGGTCATATGTACACCCTTTACCGTACCTTGCGTACCCACGGGCATAAAAATAGGCGTCTCGATTACCCCGTGATCGGTGGTAATCAAGCCCGCCCTAGCGTTCGATTTCGTATCGTTATACTGTAATTCAAATGTCATGTATCAAAAATTTGTGACAAAGGTAGCATTTTTCTCTTAGAATCCGAAGTCATCTATTTCTACCTTTTTCACCTCTTCCTCTTTGGGCTTCTCCACGAACTTGTGAACCTCGTTCGCCTTAATGATGATCGCTCTCATCGGGCGTACGGGACAGATCGATTCGCAGCCGCCACAACCGATGCAAAGATCCGGGTTTACTTGCGGGATGGTAAGCGTGCCCTCGTAAGGAACCATATGCACGGCTTGGGTAGGGCAGTGCTCCGAGCAGGCCCCGCAGTCCGTCCCCTCCGTCTTTACGATACAGCGGTTGATGAAGAAGGTGGCGATGCCCACTTGCGTAGTAGCTTTCTCTTCCTTAGTAAGCGGTTTTATAGCGTGCGTGGGGCAAACCTCCGAGCAGACCGTGCATTCGTAGTTGCAATAACTGTCGATGTAAGCGATACGGGGTTTCAACATATAATCAAAGCCGTACTCCAGTCCCGTGGGACGTAGTACATGACTCGGGCATTGAGTCACGCAAATCTGGCATCCGGTACATACATCCTTGAAACGCTCTAAGCTGATCGCTCCCGGCGGTACGATAGGGGGCCATTTCTTGCCGTGCTTACCTTGCCCGTGCTGCCCTTTGCCATGCCCTTTTTCCATTCCTTGGGCAATGGTGGATACGATCGGGAGGGAGGCCGCGGCGGTAGCCCCTGCCGAGAGAAATGTACGGCGGCTGTTCGGAGCGGTAGCCTGTTGGATCACGTCCGTTTGTATGCGAGCTGTTTCGGCTTCTTTCTTGAAGGAAGGCTTGAAACGATATTGCAATCCTCCTTTAGCGCACGAGGACACGCAGTTGAAGCAATTTACGCAACGGGAGGTATCTACGGTGAGGTTCTTGCTGTCGATCGCCTCCGCCTTACAAGTATGCTCGCAATTACCACAATGCGTACAGGCTTCTTTGTCAAAGGAGATCCGGAAAAACGAATACCGGGAGATCAGGCTCAACAGCGTTCCTACCGGGCAAAGCGTATTGCAGAACAACCTTCCCCGGAATACGACCATGATGATGAATACGAGTAGCGCAACCAAAGCGGATATCACGCCGAATACCGTCACGTTGCTAATCGTGACGTGATAAAGCGTATAGTTATCCATCCGTGCCAATCCGTCGGCCAGCAGGTTATTGACCCACATGACGACCGGACGGAACAGGTTGTTCGCTATACGGCCGAAGTTACTGTACGGATCTAGCAACGTACATAATTCGATCATCCCGAAAACAGCCAGTACGAATGTAAGCCCGAGAATAGAGTACCGTAAGATATTTATGGGCTTATGATAGCTGAACCTGCGTACTCCTTTCTTTTTCTTCTTTCCGATACAGAAAACCCGGTTGATAATATCTTGCAATACGCCCGCCGGGCAAATAACCGAGCAATAGATCCGGCCGAACAATAAAGCCAATACGAATTGGAAGACTACCAACCCCGCCATTCCCCCTAAAATAGCGGGCATGATCTGGAGATGCAACAACGTGTGCAGGTTGTCCGGCAATACATCGGCGAAATCAACGAAGAATAAAAGTATGGGTACGAAAATGAGGATCGCGAGTACGACCCGCAATCCTTTTAAGTAATTAGGCTTCTTCATCCTCGATTATATCTTAATACGTTTGATCGTGACATTATCCAGATTCGTTGTACCCAGCTTTAAAGCCTCGCCTTTACCGATATGACCTACGGCGGCCATATCCAGCTTCTTCACTTGGTTGAACAGGCGAAGGGCGGCGGTGTCTATAGCGACGATATTGGTGGAGGCGATCAAGGATTTCAAGGTAGCCACATCGGCCGCGCTCTTTCCTTGCGGGCCGTTTTGGTGCATGATGCGATAAGCGTCCACGATGTTCAATACCGGTTTCTTTTGCCAAGTGCAAATATCGGCGATACATTGTTGCAAATCATTTTGATGGAAGAAACGGCGATCCCATACGATTCCCATATAGTTCTTCATGGCGCAAGTCATCTTCGCCCCACCATGGTTCTTCAATACGGGGACGTTGATCCATGCGTCCGCCTCGATCAGGGCCTCATGGATCTTGGCGCTTTTCAGGTTCACGCCACCCGGAATGGATACTTCCTTAAAATATTTCTCATCGTTGGCAGGCATGATGATACCTCCGGCCTCTTTTACGGCCTCGGCGATCCCGCTCGTCTCATAGCATTTCTGCCAGTTATCGCAGGTGTGGTCGAATACGGTCACTTTAGAGGCGCCGGCCTCCAAGCATTTCTTGACCAAGGCTTTCACTAATTTGGGGTTCGTATTACCGGCCAATTCAGGAGAGCGGTCCCAACCGATATTCGGCTTGATTACGATCTTTTGTCCTTTCTTTACGAAGTTTCCGATACCGCCAAGGGCTTCCAAGGCTTTATCTAGCATCACCTCCGGCTCTCCACCCATAACGGCTACCATATCGGGAGCCTTCTCTACGGCTACGGTGTTCGTGGAAAGGGCCGCTTGCAGACCTTCAAAATTTAAGGATAGAGCCGCGCTAGCGATGACACTGGTCTTTAAAAAATCACGACGTTTCATAATTGTATACTATATTGGTTTATACTTGATTTACGGTACGGTCTTTTTTTACTCGCTTGTTATTCCGAACAAAGATAATGATTATTTTGATATGCGAGTCAACTCCTTTTACAAAGTAGAACTGCTTTTTACTGCAACCCGGGTTGCAGTGATCTTGCGTAATAAGATAAATTCTTGTCGGAAGGCATATCGGTTCTGATAATATTTTTCTACCTTGCGAGGCAAAAAACAGATTGTATGGTTTTATATTGTAGAGTATCATTGAACGCTTTTGTCGAAAGCTTTCGGACTACCTCGGGGCCTGATTCCTTTTTCACGCTTCCGGCGAAGGGGTTGATGCATATCGTGCCGCAAGAGGAGATCGAGTATGGGCTTTCCTTGCTTAGGGAGTCTATCGGCTTGTATGAGGAACGCAAAGGGATACCTGTGGAAAAGAGCAAGAAAGCGATGCCCTTTTTCAGACAGGACAGCCGGATGCTGGTGGGGCCGGAGATAGGCATGTACGTGATCCCTTTGTATGAGGAACCCGGTGAGCCGGCCCAGTCTGCCGAGCCTTCTCTGGTCCTTGAGCTGGACTATCAGTCGTTGGGCGAGCTTTGCCTGTTCGAGAATTATTCCCTGTTGTCCTGCAAGTATGAGAAGGAGCCTATCTTGAACCATTTTACGGCACAATTGGAAAAGGAATACGATACCTTCTTTTTTGATGAGGAGCACACGGGCTTTACGCCTGATTCCCGCTTTTTCTCGATGCTGTGTAACGCCTGTCTGGAGGTGAAGCAGCCTTCCTCGGTGGGGGATAAGGAATGGCGGTTGGCCTCGCTGCAAGCTACGGATGAGGTGCTCTATCGTTATGAGCATGGAAACTTGATCCCATACGTTCCGATATCGATGCCGGTAGACTGCCTGAAACGGGTTTATCTGGAAGATTTCCGGCGACAGCCCTTATTATTCGGGACTTTGAACGGTTTCTTGAAAAGCAAGGGACTTCCCGCCGAACAATTACTAAACTTATCATAAGGAATGAAGACAGTATCAAATCAAGAACTAACGATCCGTGTCTCCGAACATGGAGCGGAGTTGAGTAGTATCGTAGCGAACGCTACGGGAAAGGAGTATCTCTGGCAAGCGGACCCCGCTTTCTGGAAACGTCATTCCCCGGTATTGTTCCCGATCGTCGGGAGCGTATGGAAGGCCGAGTATCGGAACGAGGGAACCGTGTATCCGCTGTCGCAGCACGGCTTTGCACGGGATATGGATTTTACGTTGATCGATGAGGCGGAGAACGAGTTGCGTTTCGCGCTGGAAAGTACCCCGGACACGCTGAGAGCCTATCCGTTCCCTTTCCTTCTGGAGATCGGGTATCGTTTGGAGGGCAATAAGGTGGAGGTGCTTTGGCGTGTGAAGAATACGGGAGATAAGACGATGCATTTCCAGATCGGCGCTCATCCGGCTTTCCTGTACCCGAATTATGAGGTGGATCAACCGGATCGAGGGTATTTCGCTTTCGATGTGAAAAAAGATCTCGTATACCGTGCGCTGGTGGAGAAAGGGTGCGTAGGGGACGTGGTTCGTCCGGTACCTTTGGATGCGGACGGCTTGCTGCCGTTGAATATCCATACGTTCGATATCGATACGTTTATCTTGGAGGACAGCCAGATTAAGCGGGTGGACTTATTGGATGTGGAGAAACGTCCGTACCTTTCGCTCACCTTTACGGCTCCGGTGGTAGGCTTATGGTCTCCGCCTACGAAAAACGCTCCGTTTGTCTGTATCGAACCTTGGTATGGGCGTTGCGACCGGGTGGATTATACGGGTGAGTATAAAGACCGGGATTGGGCATGGCATTTGGAACCGGGAGAGGTCTTCGATGCCTCCTATACGATAGAGATAGCGGGGGCTTGATCGCTTCGTTGATATTAGCCGTAGGCAGACGACGCTGATTATATCGTGATCGTCTGCCTATGTTTTGTTTTAGATGTTGGCTATTTTATTTAATAGCTCCATCTTCCCGAATAAGATCAGTAGATCATCAGCCTCGATCACCAATTCCTCGCTGATGCGGCTGATAACCTTGTATTCTGTTTGTGTGAGTCCGATCAGGTTCTTTTTCTCGTAAGGACGTTCGATCGCTACCAGATGGATGCCGAAATTCTCCTCGAAATCAATATTTTTGATCGTTTGCCCGACAAGAGTGGCCGGTGTCTTGATCTTATAGAGATGTTCCGTATCGGTTACTTTATACCAATGCCTGAACAGGCCGCCTAAAGACGCTTGGGAGGTATACATCGTAGAGAAATCCTCTTCCGGTGTGATAATCTCGCTTACCCCGATCGCACGGATCACAGTCTCATGGATCGATGAGATCGCCCGCACGATCAGTTTGCCCGCATCCAGACTCTTCAATAAAGCGACGGTCTGAACGGAAGTCCCGAAATCCTTACCGAATGTTACGATAATGGCATCCATCTCGCTCAATGGCAGGGTGCTCAATGCCTCTTTGTCCGTGGAGTCCAAGGCGATCGCCCCCGCTATGTCGTTCTTTAGCATATCGACACGATGCAGATCCATGTCTACGCCGATCACCTCATTGCCGACACATGTCAAGTCCTTCGCTATCGCACGTCCTAAATTCCCTAATCCGATTACTAAATATTTCATGCTATCTTATTTTTACATTAATATATTTTCTTGTGGATATGTATAGTCCTTTTTCGTGTATTCCTTGCAGAAACTTACGAGGAAGGCCAATACCCCGATACGTCCGACCAGCATCGTGCTGATAATGATGATTTTCCCGATAGGGGTGAGGTGAGGGGTATAATCGATACTCAAGCCTACGGTACTCAAGGCGGAAACAACCTCGAACAATAGGGAGAACAGCGGCGCCCCTTTTTCCGTATAGGATAATACCCACGTAGCGATCGCCACCCACATGAAGTACATCATGATGATAGCGAATGCCCGGCGGATAGCGAATGGGGCGATCTCCCGTTTTCTCACTTCCACTTTATCTTTCTCACGTGCGGCGTTCAAGGTCGTAACCAGAGCTACGAAAACGGTGGTCACTTTCAAGCCGCCGCCGGTGGACATAGGGGCGGCTCCGATTACCATAAGGATCAACGTCAGCATTAAGGTCGGAGGGGCCAATGTAGCCATATCCGCTACGTTGAATCCTGCCGTTCTAGGCGTGACGGCGCCTAAGAACGCATTTGCCAGTTTCCCCCGCAGGGGAAGGTCGCCCAAGGTATTGTCATACTCGAAAAAGAGGTAGAAAGCCGTTCCGGTAATTAACAGGATCAAGGTAGATATAACAACAATGTACGTATGTACATTAATAATACGGGGCGTATGGATATAATGCTTTTGCTTACCGATCAATATCTTGATACCATTCATCAGCAAGTGATGCAAGAGTTTCAGGTAATTGAAGACGATCGGGAAGCCCAAGCCTCCGAATATAATCAGCATGGCTATCCAGAAATGGAGGTTGTACTTATCCGCCACTAACGGATCGTACATATTGCCGCTCAAGGTAGAGATCCCTGCGTTACAAAAAGCGGACACGGCATGAAACATTGCGTAGAATAATTCCTGCTGCGTACCTCCCGGCAGGCTTCCCCGTACGTCCATATAAATAAAATAGGCGCCGATCCCCTCGATAAACAAGGTCACGAAAAAAATGTTTAAGATGACCCGGAACAACCCTCCCGTCCGATCCTCGTTCAACATATCTTTCAGCATCATCTTGCTCGTAAAAGAGGATTTCCCCATAAAGGAGAGGGCGAAGAAAGAGGTAAATGTCATGACCCCGATACCGCCGATCTGTATCAAAATCAGGATGATAATATGTCCGATATGCGTGAAACTGGTGGCTACGTCGACGGTGGTTAGTCCGGTTACGCATACCGAGGTCGTGGAGATAAACAAAGCGTCGATAAACGGAATCCGGTGCGTAGTGGCGTTCGGCAACGATAACAACCCGGCCCCGACCAATATCACGAACACGAAACTGAGCAAGAAAAGCAACGAGGGCTTGATCCGTGTCTGCATCAGCGTGAACGTCTGCCGGGATAAGTGAATCGTGCTAAGCAGCAATAATAAGACATATACGAAGAGAGGTTTCGTAAGGAAAGACAAATAAGGCAAAGAGTGCGCTATGGCATCCTTGAAAAATATCTTGCTGGATAATACGGCGAATAAAAGGAAATAGATGCTGATATCGAGATACAACATTTTCTCCTGTATGATTTCTTGGAACCTCACCACGTACCGGAGTGTTATGCCCGTGAAAAAAGCTAGCAGGATGAATGGGCGGGAGCGCTCTAGGATATGGACGGAATCGGGTGTCTGTACAAAGCCAAATTGGTAGATCAATACGAAGAAAGAGGCTAAGGAGGCGAGTAGGATAATCGCTTCCGCTATCCCGTTCAATAATCCCTTCATTTTACCCCAATAAATCAGCCAAGAGAAGTATATGTTTTTTAGATTCATGTCCGATGTTTTATAAATATAACAAATGTAGGAAATAAAAGTTAGAGGTACGTGAAAGCGCCTTCATTATTTGTTCTCATACTAATTGTTTTACTTACATTATGTGTTGTATAGCATATTGTATGATGTACGATACTGAAATATCAGAAAAATAATCAATTAGGAGATGCAAAAAAGACCTTTTGTAATTGCTTTGTTTAGAAAAATACTTATATTTGCGCAAATCTAATTACTGATATCATGGATACACAAAACGAGAATAGAGAGATGCTTTCCCCCTATGTTTCCGTAGACTGCGTTCTTCTCGGCATCAATGATGACAAGCTCACCGTGCTGTTGGCGGAGCGGAAAAGTGAGGAAGGCGAGTTGATCGGCTATAAATTACCCGGCAGCCTGATCTATGAGAACGAGGATTTAGATGACGCCGCCTATCGGATACTGAATGATTCGACCGGCTTGAAGCGTGTCCAATTGAAACAATTCCGTTGTTTCGGTTCCCCCGCCCGTACCTCGAACCGGTTGGACGTGATGTGGCTGGAGGCGACTTCCAAGGTGAAGATCGGACGGTTGATCACGGTCGCTTATCTCGCCTTGTGCAAAAATAGCAGGAAGACGTGTCCGGCCGATAAATCCGACTCGATCCGTTGGTGCCCTATCGACGATCTTCCTCGCTTGCCATTCGATCATAAAGAGATTATCGAGGCTGCCATACAGGAGATCCGTAATTGGGTAGAGAAGGAGCCCGCCATCATTTTCGACTATATGCCGATGAAGTTCACGGCGTTCCAGCTTAGGCGCACGTACGAGGTGATCTATAACCGTGAGATGGACGTGCGCAATTTTCATAAGAAGATGAATTCCTTGGATTACGTGGTGCCCACGGAGGATATGCAAGATGGGGTCGCCCATCGTGCCGCCCGGTATTATCGGTTTGATAAGGTGAAATATAATCAACAACGTTCGAAGTTTAATAAGATATAAAACCATAAGATTATGTGTCTGTTAGGATGTGACATTGGAAGTTCTTCCATCAAGGTCTCTATTGTCGATGAGGAGACCGGGTTAACAATAGGTGCGGATTTTTATCCCAAAGAAGAGGCCCCGATCAAGGCGTCGCGCCCGGGGTGGGCGGAGCAAAATCCGGAGGATTGGTGGTCGTACGTGAAGATCGCTATGAAAGGTGCCATGAGCAAGGCGAAGGTGAAAGGCGAGGATATCAAGGCGATCGGTATCTCGTACCAGATGCATGGCTTGGTGGTGGTGGACAAGAAGATGGAGGTGCTTCGTCCATCTATTATCTGGTGCGATAGCCGTGCCGTTCCTTATGGCGAGCGTGCGTTTAAGAATATAGGCGAGAAGCGATGCCTTTCCCACCTATTGAACTCGCCGGGTAATTTTACCGCTTCCAAGCTGGCTTGGATCAAGGAGTACGAGCCGGATATTTACGACCGCATTCATAAGATTATGTTGCCGGGAGATTTCATCGCTATGCGCCTGACGGGGGATATCGTGACTACGGTTTCCGGTTTGTCGGAGGGGATTTTCTGGGACTTCAAGAATAATGCCTTATCGGAGGATTTGATGAATTATTATGGATTCAGTAAGGATCTGATCGCCGATATCCGTCCGACGTTCGGTTTGCAGGGCGAGGTTACCGCCTCGGTTGCGGCCGAGTTGGGACTGAAGAAAGGTACGCCGGTTACCTATCGTGCGGGTGATCAGCCGAATAACGCTTTATCATTGAATGTATTGAATCCGGGCGAGATAGCGGCTACCGGCGGGACTTCCGGAGTGGTGTATGGCGTGAACGGCAAGGTGAATTACGATACGCTTTCCCGTGTGAATACGTTCGCCCACGTGAACCATACGACGGAGCAGACCCGCTTGGGTGTCTTGTTGTGCATCAACGGGGTCGGTATCCTTAATTCTTGGATCAAACGGAATATAGCGCCGGAAGGTATCAACTATAATGAGTTGAATGATTTGGCGGCTACGGTTCCCATCGGCTGCGATGGTCTTTCGATCTTGCCGTTCGGAAACGGGGCGGAGCGTATGTTGCAGAATAAGCAGATCGATTGCTCGGTTCATGGATTGAACTTCAACATACATACCAAGGCGCATATGGCTAGGGCGGCGCAAGAAGGTATCGTGTTCGCCTTTAAATACGGTATGGATATTATGAATGAGATGGGGATCGATATTCAGGTAATCCGTGCGGGGAACGCGAACTTGTTCTTAAGCCCGATCTTCCGGGATGCTTTGGCGGGCGTGACGGGTACGGTGATCGAACTGTATGATACGAACGGTGCGGTAGGGGCGGCCAAGGGTGCCGGTATGGGTGCCGGTATCTACAAGAACGCGGAAGAAGCGTTCGCTTCCTTGAAGAAGATCAACGTGATCGAGCCGGACGGTTTCAAGGCGAATGCTTATTGCGGGGCGTTCGAGATTTGGAAGGAACGATTGGAACAATCTATTTAACGGCTGAATTATTTACATTTTTAATACATATTATTATGAGTTACTTTAAAGGAGAGAAAGAATTTTTCCCGGGAATCGGACAGATTCAGTTTGAGGGACGTGAGTCAAAAAATCCGTTGGCATTTCATTATTATGACGCGGATAAGGTAGTTATGGGTAAGACACTAAAGGATCATTTGCGCTTCGCTATGGCTTATTGGCATACCTTATGTGCTGAGGGAGGTGATCAGTTTGGTGGTGGAACAAAATCATTCCCTTGGAATGACAGCACGGACGCTATCACCCGTGCGAAGTACAAGATGGACGCCGCTTTCGAGTTTATGACCAAATGTAATATTCCTTACTATTGCTTCCACGACGTGGACGTGGTGGACGAGGCTCCTACGCTGGGCGAGTTCGAGAAACGTTTGCAGACGATGGTGGAACATGCCAAGGAGCATCAAGCCGCTACCGGAAAGAAGCTTCTATGGTCTACCGCGAACGTCTTCAGCAATAAGCGTTATATGAACGGCGCCGCTACGAACCCTTATTTCCCGACCGTGGCATGCGCTGGCACGCAGATCAAGAACGCTATCGACGCTTGTATCGCTTTAGGGGGCGAGAACTATGTATTCTGGGGCGGCCGTGAGGGTTATATGAGCCTATTGAACACGAACATGAAACGAGAGAAGGATCATTTAGCCATGATGTTGACGATGGCCCGTGATTATGGCCGTAAGAACGGTTTCAAGGGTACGTTCCTGATCGAGCCGAAACCGATGGAACCGACGAAACATCAATATGACGTGGATTCGGAGACCGTGATCGGCTTCCTTCGCCATTATGGATTGGACAAGGATTTCGCCTTGAATATCGAGGTGAACCACGCTACCTTGGCCGGACATACATTCGAGCATGAGTTGCAAGCCGCCGCCGACGCCGGCATGTTGTGCAGTATCGACGCAAACCGTGGCGATTACCAGAATGGTTGGGATACGGATCAATTCCCGATGGATATCTATGAGCTGGCACAGGCTTGGCTGGTCATCCTTGAGGGAGGTGGCTTGACTACCGGAGGTACGAACTTCGACGCCAAGACCCGCCGTAATTCTACGGACTTGGAGGATATCTTCATCGCTCATATCGGTGGTATGGACGCTTTCGCCCGTGCCTTGATGATCGCCGCCGATATCCTTGAGCACTCAGATTACCGCAAGATGCGTGCCGAGCGCTACGCTAGTTTCGATGCCGGTGAGGGCAAGGCATTCGAGGATGGCAAGCTTACGCTGGAAGATCTTCGTACGATCGCTTTGCGTGACGGCGAGCCGAAACAGATCAGCGGTAAGCAGGAATTATACGAGATGATTGTAAATCTGCATATCTAAATAATTGAAAATCGAGAATTGGGAATTGAAAATTATCGTGCGTAAGCCCTAGTTTTCAGCTCTCAATTCTCAGTTTTTAATTAATAAATCTATTCCATGAAAAGTAACAACACTTATATTTTCGCTCTTACCTTGGTCGCTACCTTGGGAGGTCTGCTGTTTGGGTATGACACGGCGGTGATCTCCGGTACGGTGGAGTCTTTGCGTAAGTTCTTCATCGAGCCGCAAGGGCTTCCGTTGGATCAGGCGAACGCTTTGGAGGGCTTCGTGGTAAGTAGCGCGTTGATCGGATGTATTCTCGGCGCCTCGTTTGCGGGGTGGATCAGCCAGCGTTACGGCAGGAAGCCTACATTGATACTGGCCGCTATCCTTTTCTTGCTTTCCGCTATCGGCTCAGCTTGGCCGGAGTTGTTTATCGGCATGCCCGGGAGTGGGGATCATACGTTTATGTACGCGTTCGTGGCTTATCGTATCTTGGGAGGTATCGGCGTGGGACTGGCCTCCATGGTATCGCCGATGTATATCGCCGAGGTGGCTCCGGCCGATCGCCGGGGGAATCTGGTGGCATGGAACCAGTTCGCCATTATCTTTGGTATGCTGGTGGTCTATTTCGTGAATTATACGATCGCCCTTCAGGGAGATGCCGCTTGGCTGCATACGATTGGTTGGCGCTGGATGTTCGCCTCCGAGACGATCCCGGCGATATTGTTCCTCTCGTTCCTGATGTTCGTGCCCGAGACGCCTCGTTACCTCGTGATGCGTGGGCGTACGGAGAAGGCGTTGGCTATCTTGAACCGTTTGTCGGATTCGGAGACCGCCGGGTATGAGCTGGAGGAGATACAGGAGAGTTTCAAGGAGAAAGCTCCGTCGATGAAGCCTTACTTCCAGTTTATGGGGACTTGGTTGGCGTTGTTCTTGGCGGGCTACGGGTTGTTGTCGTGGGCAGGTAATACGAGCGCATTGGAGATCGCCTTGCTGGGCAGTTTCTGTATCGCCTTGCTGTTCCCGATCCGGTCGTTCGGCGTGCTGATCATCTTGGTGGGCGTGTTGCTCTCCGGTTTCCAGCAATTCGTGGGGATCAACGTGGTGCTTTACTATGCCCCGGAGATCTTCAAGACGATGGGAGCGGCCACGGACGCCGCCCTTTTGCAACAGATCGTGGTAGGGGCGGTGAACCTGTCGTTTACCGTATTGGCTATTTTCACGGTGGATAAGTTCGGACGCCGTCCGTTGATGATTATCGGGGCGCTCGTCATGGCGGTATCTATGTTGATCTTGGGAACTACTTTCTATACGCGTTCGGTGGGTATGGGATCATTGGTCTGCATGCTGGTTTATACGGCGGGATTCGCTATGTCGTGGGGCCCGGTCTGCTGGGTGTTACTGGCCGAGATCTTCCCGAACTCGATTCGCTCCACAGTAATGAGTATCGCCGTGGCGGGGCAGTGGATTGCCAACTTCTTGGTATCATGGACTTTCCCGATGCTGGATAAGAATCAATACTTGACCGATACGTTCAATCACGGTATGGCCTATTGGATCTATGGCGTGATGGGTATATTGGCGGCGTTGTTCATCTGGAAATTTGTTCCCGAGACGAAAGGAAAGACGCTGGAGGAGATGGAAGGTTATTGGAAACGGTAACCAAACCTGAGACAAGATAATATATGAGTAAAAAAGGACGGATCAATCTACCCGTCCTTTTTTCGTAATGAACCTTAATGCCCCAATTTAGACGCCGGATTTGCCATCGCCGCCCGATAACTCTGGAAAGTAACCGTAGATACGGTCAGTGTCATTATGATTACCAAAGCCACTAAAAATACCCATACGTAGATCGGCGTTTTATAAGCGAAGCTTCGTAACCAAATATGCACCCCATAGTAAGCAAGCGGGATCGAGATAATAAAACAGACGAGCGTGATCCGGAGGAAAGACGAGTTCAGCATCCAAAGGATTTGCCGGACCGTGGACCCATGTACTTTCCGCACGGCTATCTCCTTTCCCCGTCCTTGTAACTCAAAGATAACCAGTCCGAATACTCCCACGAGGGATAAAAAGACGGCCATCAGGCAAAGGGCGGTAATCAGCGCTCCCTGCCGCCCACTTTTACTGTAAAGCTCCTCCAGCGCCGTATCAAAGAAATGGATATCGGCCGGATAACCCGGGATCAATTCATCCGTTACCTTCCGGATATGCTCGATAGCCGTCCGGGGATTTCCGCCGGCGATCTTGACATAAGCGTATCTTTCCGGCACCGAACGGCGGTAATGATTCTTAGCCGAGGTCCAAAGTCCCATCGGGCGTAACTCTTTATACAGGGATTCATAATGGACATCCTCAAAGATACCGACAATCCGTACCGGTATATCATTATCCGTGATGCTTGTCCCTACCAAGTCCGATAGGTCGTCCGGTTTCTCGGGGGAAAGACCCGAGGCGATCTCCCTCGCTGCCGTCTCGCTAAGGAGGCAAACGACCTGCGTGTTATCCGCCGCCTCATCCGTCGGCCGGAACTTCCTTCCGGCGATCATCTTTACATCCATTAGCTCCGGGAAATTGGCGGATACTCCCAGCCAGCTCATATAATAATGTTGGCCTTTGTAATTATACCCGATGAAAGAACGTGATTCGTCCGAGACAAATTTGAACTCACTAAAGGAAACATCACGGATAGCGGGGCTTTCCAAGAGACGTGCCTTGAACAATTCGCCCTTTTTCAAGGCCGCCCCCATGCTTAGTCTTACCTCCAGTACGTTTTCTTTGTTAAACCCCAAGTCCACGTTCCCTATATATCTGTTTTGCAAGGAGACGAACAACGCTCCGACAATCAGCGTGATCGAGATAACGAACTGGAACCCTATAAGTAACTTGCGAGTGTTCTTGGCCCGGTCGCTAAGGGTAAAAGACTTATTCAGCGCCATGACAGGAGGAAACGAGGTGATATAGAAAGCAGGATACAAACCGGCCAGTATACCGCCGCCTGCGACAAGGAAGAATGTGTACGCCGGAATCTTCCAGTTGGCATACAGGTTCAACGGATGCCCCACCATATTCGTGACCCATTGCACGTTATTCAAAAATAACAGGAAAAGCAAGGCGAGGAAGAAGGCGACAACCGAGATTCCCAAGGACTCCAAGACCAGATACTTCCGTAGCGTGGCGTCCGAGCTTCCCAGCACTTTCTGGATGGTGATCGACTTGGTGCGTATCGGCGCCAAGGCTATCGACAGGTTGATATAATTGACCAAGGCAATACCTATGATCAGGATGGCGATAAAGAATAACATATTCGTCCGTAGCTTATTACCGATGGGAGCGGCGTCCGCTCGGACCGGCTGGCCGAAATAGAGATCAGACAAGGGCCGGAGGCGCATATCCTCGATCGTGAAACTTTTCAGGAAAGCCCGGCTATCGGCCATATAGGTCTCGGTAGTGACAGAGGCGGATTCCGGCGTCGACATCAGCAGATAACAATAGTAAAGGCCGGTATGCCAGTTTTCCATCATCTCTTTCTCCATGATCGGGATATACAGGGCATTCTTCACCCGGGTGTTTTCCGGGAAATCGCGAAAGACGCCTCCCACGATATATGCCGGCTCAAAACTAAGCCCATATATAATCGAGCCTTCGGCCCCGGCGAACTCCGACAGATAAACCGGCTTCCCGATAGGATTTTCCTCGCCGAAGAGTTTCCGGGCCATGCTCTCTGGGATCAGCGTCCCTTCCGGACGTTTCAGGCAATCCGTATCGCCGGCCACCAGTTCGAAGCCAAAGACCTTGGTATATCCCGGGGTGATCCGTTCCACCTGCTCCATATAGCTCCGTGCGTCGGGCCCTTCACTGGCTGATATCCCAAAACGTACGGAGGAGTAAACAAGGTTGTTTGTGATAGCGGCCGCTTCTATATAAGGGGAGGCGGCGATGAAACGCTCGAGTTGTGGACGTGCGAAATTAGCCTCCCATATCCCGTCATCCCGCTTGTTTTCTAACTGAAAGATCCTTTCCCTGTTCAAGAGGGAAGCGTCGAAGCTATATTCATGACCGACATGTATGCTTATCAGCATGAATAACAGGAAAGCGAAGCTAAGTCCTAAAAGATTAGTGACCGTCGCTAATTTATAATGTCTCAAGACATAAAGCAGGTTCTTGAATGTACTTTGCATGGTATAAGTTCTTTTAATTTTAAACCCTTTGATCTGGAAATACAAAGCAAAGCTATTCCTTTATTTACGTTCCTGTGTTATTTTTTTGACAAACGGTTACTTTCTGTTGATGAATTGTGATATTATCAATAATTTCCTTATTTTTGCCATCATACTTCAAAAAGAAACAAGCGCTATGTTACACAAAGGCTATCGGATGCTTTTCAACTGCCTGATGTTTTATCTCTAGCAGATACTCTCCCTATATAAACTCATGGGGGCGGGGATGCCCGTCCTGTGTAACAATAAAAAATAACCTTGATGAGGGCGGATAGATCCTACCTCTACGATAAAACATATAATTTTATGAATACGACCCATCACACACATTCATGCGTACATGATACCGTCTCTTCCGTAGGAGCGAACAATTTCGGGATGAACGACCGTATCAAACGTTTGCGCCGGCAGACCTTTGAGGCCCAACCTTCCCTATCGATCGAGCGGGCCTTGATCGAGACCCGTTTTTATCGGGAGAATTACGGAAAGTATCCGATCCCTATCCTGCGTGCCTTGAACTTCCTTGAGATCTGCAAGCAGAAGACGATCTATATCGGCGAGGACGAGTTGATCGTTGGCGAGCGGGGGCCCCGCCCCAAGGCCGTGCCTACCTTCCCGGAACTTACCTGCCATAGCGTGGAGGACCTGCATATATTGAATACCCGGGAGCTGCAACGTTACACAATCTCCCAAGAAGATATCGATACTTACGAGCGGGAGGTGATCCCGTACTGGAAAGGCCGTACCCAGCGGGAGCGCATCTTCAGCCACGTCCCCAAGGAATGGAAAGAGGCGTACGAGGTGGGTATGTTCACCGAGTTCATGGAGCAACGTGCCCCCGGGCATACCGCTTTGGACGGCAAGGTCTACCAATATGGCCTGCTGGACTTGAAGAAACGTATCGAGGGGGAACTAAGCGCTTTGGATTTCATGAACGACCCCGAGGCCACGGACAAGCAGGAGGAGCTGACGGCCATGTCTATCTCCTGCGACGCCGCTATCCTGCTTGCCGAGCGACACGCGGACTTGGCCGACGAGATGTCTCTCACCGAAAAAGATCCTCGTCGTGCCGCCGAGCTGAGGAAGATCGCCGAGGTATGCCGCTGGGTTCCCGCCCACGCTCCCCGTACCTATTGGGAAGCGATCCAGATGTACTGGTTTGTCCATCTAGGTACGATCATGGAGCTGAATGGTTGGGATGCCATGAACCCTGGCCATTTCGACCAGCATCTGGCGCCTTTTTACGAGAAAGAGATCGCCGCCGGAACCTTGACCCGTGACGAGGCGAAAGAGTTGATGTCTTGCTTCTTCATCAAGGTAAACAATCATACCGCCCCGCCGAAAGTGGGTATCACGGCGAAGGAGAGCGGGACCTATAACGATTTCACGAACCTGAACATCGGCGGCATCCGGGCGGACGGCAGCGACGGCGTAAGCGAGGTCTCCTATATCATGTTGGAGACGATCGAGGAGCTGCATATCCTCCAGCCCGGCAGCGCCATCCATGTCAGTGCCCGTACGCCGGAGCGTTTCCTCCGTGCCGGATGCAAGGTGATCCGCCAAGGCCACGGCTGTCCGTCGGTATTCAACCCGGATGTGTACGTGCAGGAGTTGATGCGGCAAGGCAAGTCGCTGCGTGATGCCCGCGAGGGAGGTTGCAGCGGTTGCATCGAGGTGGGCGCTTTTGGGAAGGAGGCGTACGTGCTGACCGGTTACCTGAACGTGCCGAAGATATTGGAGGTGACGCTGCATAACGGCGTAGATCCGGTAAGCGGCCGCAAGGTCGGTCTGGAGACCGGCGATCCCCGTGGTTTCCGGACGTATGAGGAGCTTTACGCGGCGTTCATGCGCCAGATCCATTATTTCGTGGACATGAAGGTGCGGGTCAGCAACTATATCGACCGCATGTTCGCCAAGTACGCCCCCGCCACGTTCCTCTCCCTGTTTATCGATGATTGTATCGCGAAGGGTAAGGATTATTACGATCGCGGGCCTCGTTACAACACCACTTATATCCAGTGTACCGGATTAGGCACGATAACCGATAGCCTTTCCTCTTTACGGAAACACGTCTTCGAGGATAAGACCTTCACGATGGAAGCCTTGTTGGACGCGATGGCGGATAATTTCGAGGGACATGAGCCGATGCGCCAAATGATCCTGAACCGTACGCCTTTCTTTGGCAACGATGATCCGTACGCCGACCAGATCGCCGTCCGTGTCTTCGACGATTTATATGATGCGATCGAGGGCAAGCCGAATACGAAAGGGGAGTGTTTCCATTTGAATATGTTATCCACCACTTGCCATGTCTACTTCGGCAAGGTGATGGGAGCCACCCCGAACGGCCGCTTGGCCGGGCGTGCCATCTCCGACGGTACCTCGCCCTCGCACGGAGCCGATACCCACGGGCCGTCCGCCGTTGTCAAGTCCCTCGGTAAGCTGGATCAGGTGAAGAGCGGCGGCACGTTGCTGAACCAACGCTTCCTGCCCAGCCTGCTCCGGCGGGAGGAGGATATCTCGAAACTGGCCTCCTTGATTCGTAGCTACTTCGCCTTGGGTGGCCATCATATCCAATTCAACATCGTGGATACGGAAACGCTTTACGCCGCCCAGAAGTGCCCGGAGGACTACCGGGATCTGCTGGTCCGTGTAGCGGGCTATAGCGACTATTTCAACGATATGAACGCCGATTTGCAAGCGGACGTGATCGCACGTACGGAGCAAGAGACTTTCTGAGCCATGCTGTTATTCGATATCAAACGATACGCCATAAACGACGGGCCGGGCATCCGTGTCACGATCTTCATGAAAGGATGCCCGCTTGCCTGCGTATGGTGCCATAACCCGGAAGGCATCTCGCCCCGGGCGGAGAAGCTGTATACGAGAAAGAAGTGCATAGGTTGCGGGGCCTGCGTGAATGCCTGCCCCGTCGGGGCGTTGACCTTGACGCAAGCGGGCATCGTCACGGATCGCTCTCTGTGCCGCACATGCGGTAGATGCGCCGAGGTTTGTCCCACCTTGGCGATGGAGATGTCCGGCCGTGAGTATTCTATCGACGAGGTCATGCGTGAGATCGAGAAAGAGACGGTCTTTATGGATCGCTCCGAGGGAGGTGTTACCTTCTGCGGGGGAGAGCCGTTGTCGCATCCGTCGGACTTGGTTGCCCTGCTGGATCGTTGCGGAGAGTTGGGAATCCATCGTGCGGTGGATACGACCTTGTTCGCCTCGCCGGATACCGTCCGGAGCGTAATGGAGCGCACGGATCTTTTTCTGGTGGATTTAAAGCATATGGATTCCGGTAGCCATCATCGTTTCACGGGTGTCCCGAACGAGCGTATCCTCTCCAATCTTCGGATGATCGCCGAGGCCGGGATGGACTTCCTCATTCGCATCCCCTTGATCGAGGGTGTCAATGCGGACGAGGAGAATATATCCCGTTCCGCCATCTTCTTGGCCTCCTTGCCGTGGGAGCGGAAAGTCGTCAATCTCCTCCCGTATCACGACATCGGAAAAGGTAAGCACGATAAGCGAGGAACCCTCTACAATCCCGGGCACCTTCCGCTATCCACCCCTTCCGAAGCAGTCCTGCAAAGGTGTATCGATCAATTCGCCTCCTGCGGGATAACCGCGTTGATCGGAGGATAGTTCTCTTTGGGAACTATTCTTCTTTCAATAATTGGTTGATTGTATGAATGAATAATTCAGCTTGCGGATATAAGTTATCCAACATTTCCTTATCACAATAAACAAAATCGTCATAATCTCCACTATGTCTTTTCTCAAATAAAGTCGAGAATATTTTCCCGATTTTTATAGGAAGCTTTCCGGTAGAGATAAAATGTAATCCAAGCATAGTCTTAACTCCATTATGTGTTTGTGGTTGGTGATCATATTTTAATAGCAGGGAAACCGCTGCGTAATAGCATGCATAATAGAGGCGATTAACAGCAGCATTATAGAAAGACTCACGCATCATCACTTGAGCTTCTTTCAATGTCTCATAAGCACGTTGGATTCGATAGTTAATCAATGCGTTCTTACTTTCTTCATCTAGGATCTCTTTCATAATATAATACCTTCGTTTATAACATTAATATAGAAAGGAGTTTTAAAGGGACGGTTTTCCCAGAGTTTTCTTAACATGACGATGGGGCTGATATTTACGCCAGTCTTTAGTTCCAGCTCATACAAGGGTAAAGTAATTTCTTCCTCTCGTTCCAAAGTCATTTTCTCTCCGTCTATCAAGATGAGTAAGTCGATATCGCTATCAATCCGAGCGTCTCCACGTGCTTCCGAACCGAATAAGATAGTTTGTGCCGTGGGAGCTATCCGGCGCATGATATCTTTTATCTGATTTATAATTTCTGTTCGTTTCATTTTATCTTTTCATTAAATGACTTATGTCGTGAGACAAAGATAATTATTTTTCTGATTATTACCATTTCTTCCGATACTCCGTAGGCGATATCCCGGCGTGTTGCTTGAAGTATTTACCGAAGAAGGATTGGTTGGCGAAGTTTAGCCGGTCTGATATCTCTTGGATGGAAAGGGTGGAGGAGGATAATAACGCCTTCGCCTCCAAGACAACGTAATTATCGATCCATTCCCCGGCCGTACGGTTGCTAACGTTCTTTACCAAAAGAGATAAATATTTTGGAGTGACACATAATTTCCCGGCGTAGAAAGCTACCGATCGTTCCTGCTTATGATGTAAGGCGAGCGTTTGTATGAACGCCGCGAACAACTCCTCTTGCCGGCTCTTCTTCACCTCGATCGGCATATGATTCTTAAACATGCCGTAAACCTCGTGGAATACCGCCAACAATAAGCTCTGGGCAATCTCTTTCCGGTAAGGATGCCCTTTCGCTTTCACTTTCTTCCAGAGAAAAGAATGATATTCCTTGATACAACCTATCTCCTCGGCATTCAACTCGGTGACCGGATGCTCCTTGATGTAGAAGAACGCCGGCAAGGTATTCTGTATATGAGGAATGATCTCCTCCATGAAATTCTTGGAGATGACGATGAAGATCCCGGCCACGTCCTCGCTACGTTCCACGTGTTGGATGATCTGATCAGGCAAGGACAATACGAGATGGTTTTCCCCTACGACATATTCCTCCATATTGATCCGTATACGCATGAAGCCTTTCGTGCAAAGCGCGAATACGACGGCGTCTATTCGCATCGGATGGTCGAGCGAGGGAATATCGTCGATGTTATCGAATATGGCGAAATCCTCGTCGATAAAGTCTATGCCGGGTACGTTCTCGATAAGAGAGATACAAGCTTGAGGTAGATCTGTTACGTTCATAATTTATTCTTGTTTGGGCGATAAAATTAGTGAAATAATAGAATAATCCAATTGAAATGTGTCAAATAGGACAATTTGGTTGCAAAACGGAACTTCTTTGGAGTGGATAAACTCATCATCTTCGCGGTATAATAAATCATAGGATATGAAAAGGATGAAAGGCATTGTTTATGGAGGATTATTATCCGTCGTGTTCGTGATGTCCGGATGCTCGGGCAGTCAAAAAGAGGGACGGGATAGCAAAGAGATCCCGGTGGAGATCGTGAAGATAGCGAAGACCGTTCCGGCGGATACAAGGAATTACGTGGGAACGGTAGAGGAGGTCGTATCCTCCTCGATTAGTTTTCAGGTGATGGGTAATGTAGAGCGAGTATTGGTGGGCGAGGGGCAGAAGGTCCGTGAGGGCCAACTACTAGCGGTGTTAGACAAGGCGACGCTGGAAAACGCCTATAATGCCTCGGCCGCTTCCTTGCGACAAGCGGAGGATGCCTATGCCCGCATGAGAACCTTGCACGAGAATAAGAGCCTGCCGGATATGAAATGGGTAGAGGTGGAGAGCAAATTGGAACAGGCCCGTTCCATGGAGCGAATCTCGAGGAAAAACCTTGAGGACCGGAACCTGTATGCCCCGTTCGGCGGCGTTATCGGCAAGCGCATGGTTGAGGCGGGAGAGAACGTGCAGCCCGGGCAACCGGTTTTCTCCTTGTTAAGGATAGAGACGGTAAACGTGAAGATCGCCGTCCCGGAGAATGAGGTCGCCACGCTCGGCGATCAAGCCGCTATGATAAAGGTAGCCGCTCTGGGCGGACAATGTTTTGAGGGGAAAGTGACGGAGAAAGGCATCGTGGCCAACCCTATCTCCCATACTTACGAGGCGAAGATCCGGCTGGAGAACCCGTCCGGCGCTTTGTTGCCCGGCATGGTTTGCGATGTACGCCTGTCGGGAGAGGAATCCGTGCCGGCTATCGCCTTGCCGAACAACGCCGTGTTGATAGCGAACGACGGGGGGCGTTTCGTCTGGAAGGTCGTAGACGGAGAGGCGAAAGCTACGCCCGTACGGACGGGCGACTTGACGGAGCAGGGCTTGTTTATTCTGGAAGGGTTGAACGAGGGGGATATCGTCGTGATAGGCGGTTACCAGAAAATCAGTGAGGGCATGAGAGTGCGTGCGTTATGAGAGAACGTAAAAACGGAGTGATCGAATGGACCATGCGTCATTACCAGATCACGTTGCTGGTGATTACCGTGCTGGTCGGGTTGGGTATTTTGGGCTTGGTGGACATGCCGAAACAGGAATTCCCGGAGTTCACCATCCGCCAAGGCGTGGTCGTGGGTGTTTACCCCGGGGCGACTTCCGGAGAGGTGGAGGAGCAGTTGGCCAAGCCTTTGGAGAGATACCTGTTTACCTTCAAGGAGGTAAAGAAGAAAAAGACGTACTCCATGTCAAGGGATGGAATGGTGTACGTGATGGTGGAGCTGAACGACGACGTGAACAATAAAGACGAGGTCTGGTCGAAGATCAAGCTCGGCTTGCAGAACTTCAAGTCGCAACTGCCCTCGGGCGTACTCGCCGTCATCGCGAATGATGATTTCGGCGATACTTCCGCCTTATTGATCACCTTGGAATCGGAAGACAAGACCTACCGGGAATTGCAGCGATACATGGAGACGCTGGAAGACCGCCTGCGCCGGATCGAGTCCGTATCCAACCTGCGCCGTTACGGGGTACAAAACGAGCAGATCTCGGTCTACTTGGATCCAGACAAGCTAGCCGCTTACGGCCTAGACACCCGTATGCTGATGACAACCTTGTTCACCCAAGGCTTTACCACCGCCTCCGGCTCCTTGGAGAATGGCGGCTTGGACATTCCCATCCACCTTTCCGTGACCTATCCCTCGGAGCGGGAAGTAGGCGAGCAGATCCTGCTGGCCGATGCCGACGGGCATATGATCCGCTTGAAAGACGTGGCCCGTATCGTACGGGAATATCCCGAGCCGGATAGCTATATAACGAACAACGGCAAGAAAGCGATCATCCTTTCCATGGAGATGCGTGAGGGCCATAATATCGTACGATACGGAAAGGAGGTAGACGAGGTATTGCACGCTTTCGAGCGGGATCTTCCCGAGAGTGTCTCGATCCGCCGGATCGCCGACCAGCCGAAGGTGGTGGGAGACTCGGTAAGTTCCTTCGTGCGGGATTTGTTCGTGTCCATCGTGGTCGTGATCTTGGTGATGATGGTATTGTTCCCGTTCCGCTCGGCATTGGTGGCGGCTACCTCCATCCCGATCAGTGTCTTTATCTCGATCGGTGTCATGTACGCTTGCGGCATCCCGCTGAATACGGTGACGCTGGCCGCCTTGATCGTGGTATTGGGCATGATCGTGGATAACTCCATCATCGTGATAGACGCCTATCTGGAATATCTGGACAAGGGCTATTCCCGTTGGTACGCCGCCGTCTATAGCGCCAAGAACTATTTCAGCTCGATCTTGTTGGCTACGCTGTGTATCTGCGTGATCTTTTTCCCGTTGCTTTTCACGATGACGGGGCAGATGTTGGATTTCGTGACCTTCTTCCCTTGGACGCTTTCCATCTCCCTCATGGTGTCGCTGGCGGTGGCGATGGTCTTTATCCCGCTGCTGGAGCGGGTCTTGATCAAGAAGGGATTGAAGTCCGGGCGGGAGAATACGGGCAAGAAGAGGTTCAATCTGCTGGATACCGTACAGGCCGTCTATACGAGGGCACTGACGTGGACTTTCCGTTTCCCGAAAACCACGATCGGTCTGGGCGTCTTGACGGTTGCCTTGGCGATCCTGATGATCACCCAACTGAGCCAGCGTATGATGCCGATAGCCGACCGGGATCAGTTCGCCGTCGAGATCTATCTCCCGCAGGGAACCTCGCTGGACCGTACCGCCGCCGTGAGCGATAGCCTCTATAAGCTGTTGTCGGAAGATGAGCGCATCCTGTCCGTCACCTCCTTTATCGGAACTTCCTCGCCCCGTTTCCAAGCTACCTACGCCCCGAACTTGGCCGGGAAGAATTACGCCCAGTTCATTGTCAACACCGCCTCGATAGAGGCCACCCGTAGCGTGTTGGATGATTATACGGACCGGTACGCCGATTATTTCCCCGACGCCTACGTGAAGTTTAAGCAACTGGATTACCAAAACGTATCCTCTCCTTTAGAGATCCGTTTCATGGGAGACGATATCGCCCGGTTGAAGCAGGCTGGGGATTCCTTGATGGCCGTGTTGCGTGAGATGGACGGCTTGGTCTGGGTACACACCAATTACGAGGAGGCCTTACCCGACGTACGGGTTCGATTGGACCCAGTGGAAGCCTCCCGCCTCGGGATCACGAAGGCGATGGCCTCGGCCGATCTGGCGATCCGTTACGACGGCCTCTCGGTTGGCTCCCTCTGGGAAGGCGATTACGCTTTGCCGATCCAGCTGAGATCCGATAAGAAAGGGGAGGGTGACGCGTTCGATAAGGTCGGCGACCAGTATCTTCCCACCATCGTCCCCGGCGTGAGCGTCCCGCTCCGGCAAGTCTCCACGATCGAGGGAGGCTGGAATGAGGGGCAGATCGTCCGTCGCAACGGCGTGCGTACCTTGAGCGTCTTCGCCGAGGTAACCCGGGGGACCAACCAGAACGCTATGCAGAAACGGATCGAGCGAGTCATGGAAAGCCGTATTATCCCGACCTTGCCCGAGGGCGTGACGTACGAGTACGGTGGAGCCAAGGAGCTGGATTTCGAGACGATGAACCCGCTGATGCAGGGCTTGGCGATCGCCGTGATCATTGTTTTCTTCTTCCTGTTGGTCAATTTCAAGAAGATCGGCTTGGCGTTGGCGGCCCTGTCCTCGTTGCTGCTCACCTTGTTCGGGGCGGCGCTGGGCTTGTGGGCGTTCCATATCGATTTCAGCTTGACGTGCGTCTTGGGCGTTATTAGCTTGATCGGTATCGTGGTGCGAAACGCTATCTTGATATTCGAGCATGCGCAAGACCTGCGGCTCCATAAGCATTATAGCCCGAGGGATGCCGCCTTCGACGCCGGCCGGCGACGCATGCTCCCGATCTTCCTGACCTCGGCTACAACGGCCGTGGGCGTGGTGCCCATGATCATCAGCGGCAGTTCCCTTTGGATGCCGATGGGTGTGGTGATCTGCTCGGGAACGGTCTTCTCGATGATCTTGGCGGTCATCATCCTGCCTGTTTTCTATTGGAAGATATTCGGGAATAAATGAATGATACGGATGTGGATTAGGATATAATATAGGAATGAATATATGCGGAAAAAAGAGATGATAAAAAGATGGATATATGGCATCGTCGGTTCCCTCGTCTTATGCGTGGGGACCGTGAGCGCCCAGCGGACATTATCGCTGGAAGAATGCCGGGAAATGGCTTTGGAGAATAACGCGAAGATGAAGAACGCCCGTTTGGACGTAGAAGGGGCGAGGGAAGGAAAAAAGGAGGCCTTTACGAAATACTTCCCGAATGTCAGCGCCGTGGGAACAGCTTTTAAGGCGAACCACGGGATGATGGATATGAGCGTGATACCGGGCCTTCTCGAGTTGTCGATGATGGATGACGGCTTGCTGGGTGGGGTGACCGCTATCCAGCCCGTGTTCGCCGGCGGACAGATCGTGAACGGCAATAAGCTGGCCGACTTGGCGCTCGAGGTGAGCCGTTACCAGATGCGCCAATCCGAGGATGAGGTAGCCCTGACGGTGGAGCGGTATTACTGGCAATGGATCTCCCTTCACGAGAAATTAAGGACGATCGAGATCGTGGAATCCTTGGTGGGGAGTCTTTATAAGGATGTGGAGGTAGCGGTCGGCGCCGGCGTGACGACTCGTAATGACCTACTGCAAGTCCAGTTGAAAAAGAACGGCGTGGCGAGCGACCGCCTGCGGGTGGAGAACGGCTTGCGCCTTTCCAAGATGGTGCTGGCTCAATATATCGGTATCGGGGAAGATGATTTCGAGATCGATTTCACGCTGCCCGCCGAGGTGCCCTCCCCGGAGCTTTACCGGGTGAGCCATGAGGAGGCGCTCCCTACGACACTCTCTTATAAATTGCTGGAGAAGAACGTGGAGGCCGCCCGTCTTCAACAAAAGCTGAAGGTTGGGCAATACTTGCCCACCGTGGGGATCGGAGCCGGGTATATGTATCACAACTTACTGGATAAGGACCGTCCGTTCGGCATGGTTTTCGCTACCGTAGCGATTCCGATCAGTGATTGGTGGGGCGGCTCGCACGCCATCCGGAAGCAAAAGCTTCAGGTGAAGGCGGCCGAGTATTCCCGCCAAAACGCCAATGAGCTTCTGTTGGTGCAAATGCGGAAGCTCTGGAACGAGCTGGAGGAGTCTTATAAGCAAGTCAAGCTCTCGGAGGAATCCATAGCGACGGCCGAGGAGAATGTCCGCCTTAATACGGACTATTATAAGGCGGGCACGGTAACGCTGAGCGATCTTCTGGACGCCCAATCGCTCCTCCAGCAAAGCCGTGACCAGTATACGGGCGATTATACGGCTTATTTGATCAAACGTACGGAATATTTACAGGCGACAGGGCGTTAATTTGTTTTTTTTCCATATATTTGCTTATTAACAAATAATAAAACGAGAAGTGATGATGAGCTACGCCAATTATCTTTACATAGCGATCCATGCCGCGGTAGACGCAGGCAAGTCGATCATGGATATCTATAACGACCCCGAATCAGACTTCGGGATAGAGAGAAAAGCAGACAACTCGCCGTTGACAAAGGCGGATAAGGCGGCCCATCGATTGATAACAAACGCTTTGTCCGTTACCCCGTTTCCGGTCTTAAGCGAGGAAGGAAAGGAGATCCCGTTCAAGGAGCGCTCCAAATGGGAGACGCTGTGGATCGTGGACCCGCTGGACGGTACCAAGGAGTTTATCAAGAAAAACGGGGAGTTTACCGTGAATATCGCCTTGGTGGAGAAGGGTGTGCCCGTGTTGGGCGTCATTTATGTGCCCGTCCGGAAGGAGTTGTATTTCGCCTCCTCCTCCGTGGGCGCTTATAAGTTCGCGGGAATCGATAGCAGCAGCCAGCCCTCGATGGACGAGATGAAGCAGCGGGCGATACATTTGCCGATGGCGCTGGCACATCAAGGAGTCGTGGTAGTGGCGTCCCGGTCTCACCAAACGGAGGAGACCACCGCTTTCATCGATAATCTCCGCAAGCAGGGAAAGCCCGTTACGTTGATCAGTAGCGGCAGCAGCCTGAAGATTTGTCTGGTAGCGGAAGGCTCGGCCGATATCTATCCCCGTTTCGCCCCGACGATGGAGTGGGATACCGCCGCCGGCCACGCCATCGCCAAGTCTGCCGGTTGCGACATATATCATATCGACGGCAAGACCCCGCTTCGCTATAACAAGGAAGATTTGCATAATCCGTGGTTTATCGTGAAGTGAGGGGGATGTGTATTTTAAGTTATTGTCAGCGGTGGGAGACGGAGCATGCTCCGTCTCTACAAGCCGTACAATGCATTCTTGTTTATTTGGTTATGAACGAAATTTAGAAGACTACCTTGTAAGAATATAAGTTGGCCCAGAATCAATCATTATTGGTCTATATCCCATATAATCCTAAAAATAGGTTAGCGAAAGGAGTGTACACTTGAGTATTCTTATTATTTTTGCGCTTTTAAAAGTAAGTACATGAATTTTGATATAGTGTTTGTGTTGCTGGCCCTAATCGGCATGATCGCAGCCTTGGTATGGGATAAGATGCGGCCGGGAATGGTTCTTCTGACAGTGGTCGTGTTTTTTCTCTGCGTAGGCATTCTTACTCCCAAGGAGATGCTGGAGGGCTTTAGCAATAAAGGGATGATAACCGTAGCCATGCTCTTCCTTGTCAGTGAGGGAGTGCGGCAGAGCGGGGCTTTAGGCCAATTGATCAAGAAACTGCTTCCCGAGGGGAAGACCACCGTCTTCAAGGCGCAGGCGAGGATGCTCCCGCCCGTAGCTTTCGTGTCGGCGTTCCTGAATAATACGCCGGTGGTGGTTATTTTCGCCCCGATCATCAAGCGATGGGCAGAGGCGGTGAAGCTTCCGGCCACGAAATTCTTGATCCCTCTCTCGTATGTCACGATATTGGGCGGTATATGTACCTTGATCGGTACTTCTACGAATCTGGTGGTGCACGGCATGATTCTGGAGGCGGGATATGAGGGCTTTACGATGTTTGAGCTGGGGAAAGTCGGTATTTTTATCGCTATCGCCGGTATTTTATATTTGTTCGCTTTCTCGAACAAGCTGCTTCCGGACTCGAGGACGGATACGGTATCCGAAGACGGGGAGGATGAGAATCCCGGGAATTTCCACCGGGTGGAGGCCGTGCTGGGCGCACGCTTCCCGGGTATCAACAAGACCTTGGGAGAGTTTAACTTTACCCGCCATTACGGGGCGATCGTGAAAGAGGTGAAAAGCGGCGGACAGCGTTTTACCCGTAATCTGGATACGGTGGTATTGCATGAGGGCGATACCTTGGTGTTGTGGGCGGACGATTCTTTTATCCCTACATGGGGTGAGTCTAGTGTCTTCTTGATGTTGGCGAATGGTAATGAGGCAACGGAGCCGGTATCGAAGAAGAAACGTTGGCTGGCTTTAGGACTGTTGATCTTTATGATTACGGGGGCGACGGTAGGAGAGTTGCCAGTCGTGAAAGAGGCCGTTCCAAGTATGCGCTTGGATATGTTCTTCTTTGTCTGTATTACGACAATCATCATGGCGTGGACGAAGCTTTTCCCGCCTAAAAAATACACGAAATACATTTCTTGGGATATCTTGATAACGATCGCTTGCGCTTTCGCTATCAGCAAGGCCATGGAGAATTCCGGCTTTGCCTCCATGATAGCCCGCCATATAATCGGTATGGCCGACAATTTGGGGCCGTATGCGTTGCTGGCGATTCTATTTATTATTACCAATATATTTACGGAGTTGATCACGAATAACGCTGCGGCGGCATTGAGCTTCCCGATCGCTTTGTCGGTAGCTACGCAATTAGGCGTTGATCCGACCCCATTCTTTGTCGTGATCTGTATGGCGGCGTCGGCTAGTTTCAGTACGCCGATCGGCTACCAGACCAACCTGATCGTACAAGGCGTGGGAGGCTATAAGTTCACGGATTTCGTGAAGGTGGGCTTGCCCTTGAACTTGATCACGTTCTTGATCTCCGTGTTTGTAATACCTATGATATGGAAGTTTTAGAAAATAATATCTATCCGATTTTCGACCGTATGCTGGGTCGTGAGGATAAAGAGGCGCTTTTGGGGCAAAGGGGCGTGATGGTGTGGTTCACGGGTTTGAGTGGCTCGGGGAAAAGCACGATCGCTATCGCTTTGGAGCGTGAGTTGCATAAACGGGGATTGCTTTGCCGCATCCTCGACGGGGATAATATCCGTAGTGGTATCAACAATAATCTCGGGTTCTCGCCGGAGGACCGGGTGGAGAATATACGCCGGATCGCCGAGGTGGGTAAACTGTTTGTCGATACGGGTGTTATAACCATAGCGGCTTTTATCAGCCCGAACAACGAGTTGAGAGAGATGGCGTCCGCTATCATCGGTAAAGCGGATTTCTTGGAGGTTTACGTAAGTACGCCGCTCGCCGAGTGCGAACGCCGTGACGTGAAAGGCCTGTATGCCAAGGCCCGGAAAGGCGAGATCAAGGAGTTTACCGGGGTTTCCGCCCCGTTCGAGGCGCCGGAGCGTCCGGACCTGTCCTTGGATACCTCCGTATTGAGCGTGGAGCAATCCGTGAGCCGGTTGTTGGAGTTGATCGTACCGAAAGTAGAAATTAAACACTGAAAAAAGATATGTCTGATTACAAGTTAAGTCATTTACAGGAGCTGGAGGCCGAGTCTATCCACATCATCCGTGAGGTAGCCGCCGAGTTCGAGAATCCTGTTATGCTTTATTCCATCGGGAAGGATTCTTCCGTGATGGTCCGTCTGGCCGAGAAGGCTTTCGCTCCGGGTAAGGTTCCTTTCCCGTTGATGCACATCGATTCGAAATGGAAGTTTAAGGAGATGATAGAGTTCCGTGATTCTTATGCGAAGAAATTCGGCTGGAACTTGATCGTGGAGTCTAATATGGAGGCTTTCCACGCGGGCGTGGGCCCGTTCACGCATGGAAGCAAGGTGCATACGGACTTGATGAAGACGCAGGCCTTGCTTCATGCCTTGGATAAATATAAGTTCGACGCCGCTTTCGGCGGCGCCCGCCGTGACGAGGAGAAGAGCCGTGCGAAGGAACGTATCTTCTCGTTCCGCGATAAGTTCCATCAATGGGACCCGAAGAACCAGCGCCCGGAGTTGTGGGATATCTATAACGCCCGTGTGCATAAGGGCGAGAGCATCCGTGTATTTCCGCTATCGAACTGGACGGAGCTGGATATCTGGCAATATATCCGTCTGGAGAATATCCCGATCGTTCCCCTGTATTTCGCCAAGGAGCGTCCGTGCGTGGAGATCGACGGTAATTTGATCATGGCGGACGACGACCGCTTGCCGGAGCAATACCGGGACCAGATCCGTATGCGTATGGTCCGTTTCCGTACGTTGGGCTGCTGGCCGCTGACCGGCGCCGTGGAGAGCGAGGCGGATACGATCGAGAAAATCGTGGAGGAGATGATGACCACGACGAAGAGCGAGCGTACGACCCGTGTGATCGACTTCGATCAAGACGCTAGTATGGAGCAGAAGAAACGGGAAGGGTATTTTTAACACAGAAGAGACATGGCAGATACAAAATTAAATATAAAGGAATTCCTAGATAAGGACGAGCAGAAGGACCTGCTGAGATTCTTGACCGCCGGCTCGGTGGATGATGGCAAATCGACCTTGATAGGCCGATTGCTGTTTGATAGTAAGAAAATATACGAGGATCAGTTGGATGCCTTGGAGCGTGACAGCAAGCGTATGGGCAACGCCGGCGAGCATATCGACTACGCTTTGTTGCTGGATGGCTTGAAGGCCGAGCGTGAGCAAGGTATCACGATCGATGTGGCTTATCGTTATTTCAGCACGAACAACCGTAAGTTCATCATCGCCGACACCCCGGGGCACGAGCAGTACACCCGGAATATGATCACGGGTGGTTCCACGGCGAATCTGGCGATCATCTTGGTGGATGCCCGCACGGGCGTGATCACGCAAACCTGCCGTCACACCTATCTGGTATCTTTGCTGGGGATCAAGCATGTGGTGCTGGCCGTGAATAAGATGGACTTGGTGGACTTCGACAAGGATACGTTCGACCGGATCGTGGCGGATTATAAACGTTTCGTGGAGCCGCTGGATATCCCGGATATCACGTATATCCCCTTGTCGGCCTTGGATGGCGATAACGTGGTGGAGAAGAGTGATCGCACGCCTTGGTACGAGGGTACATCTTTATTGGATTATCTGGAGAACGTGCCTATCGACTTGGATCGTAACTACGAGGACTTCCGTTATCCGGTGCAATACGTGTTGCGCCCGAATCTGGATTTCCGTGGGTTTAGCGGCAAGGTGGCCAGCGGTATCGTGCGTAAGGGAGATACGGTGATGGCGTTGCCTTCCGGGAAGACCTCGAAGGTAAAGAGCATCGTCACCTACGAGGGTGAGTTGGAGCAGGCTTTCCCGCCTCAATGTATCACGATCACCTTGGAGGACGAGATCGATATCTCCCGTGGGGAGATGCTGGTGCACCCGGATAACTTGCCGATCCGCGACCGTAATTTCGAGGCCATGCTGGTGTGGATGGATGAGGAAGCCATGGACGTGAACAAGCAGTTCTACATCAAGCAGACCACTCATACGACACGTGCCCGTGTGGATAGTATCCGCTATAAGGTGAACGTGAACACGATGGAGCAATCTTCCGTGGATCATCTGGAGCTGAACGAGATCGGCCGTGTGGTATTTACTACCGGCAAGGAGTTGTTCTTCGATCCGTATAGGAGGAATAAGCAGACCGGCTCGTTTATCTTGATCGATCCGATTACGAATAATACGTCCGCCGTGGGTATGATCATCGACCGTGTGGACGCTAAAGATATGGTGACGGAAGACGCTTTGGCTACCTTGAACCTCCCGGAGATGGGAATCGGAGAGGAGCATTATGAGGCGATCCGTAAGGTTTGTGAGGAGTTGGGCCGGCAGGGCGTATCTGTGAAATGTATAACGGAAAAACGATAGGATATGGGATTGTTGGAGTTTGATAAGCTGCCGATCAATACGTTGGTCGGGGCGGATTGGGATACGTTCAGGAAGGTGACGGCCCGGCAGCAGATAGACAAGGGCTTTAAGGGTAAGTATCGCCTTACGACCGGTGTTTGCCGCCTGTTGAGCGCCTTGAAGCCGATCGAGGATAGCCGGTTCAAGAAATTGGCCGATAAGCCGCTGGAGATGGACCCCTTGTTTATCTTGGGGCATTGGCGGAGTGGTACGACCTTTGTACATAACATCTTCGCCTGCGATAAGCATTTCGGTTATACCACGACGTACCAGACGGTATTCCCGCACCTGATGCTCTGGGGGCAGCCTTTCTTCAAGAAGAACATGGCTTTCTTGATGCCGGATAAGCGTCCGACCGATAATATGGAGTTGAAGGTGGATCTTCCGCAAGAGGAGGAGTTCGCCTTGTCGAACATGATGCCTTATACATATTATAATTTCTGGTTCTTCCCGAAACGCTGGATGGAGTATTGCGATCGTTACTTATTGTTTAACGATATCACGGAGGAGGAGCGGCGGATCTTCATGGATACTTTCATGCGTCTGGTTAAGGTTTCCCTCTGGAATACGAACGGTACGCAGTATTTGAGCAAGAACCCACCGCATACGGGGCGTGTGAAGACATTGCTGGAGATGTTCCCGAACGCTAAGTTCATCTACTTGAAGCGAAATCCGTATACGGTATTCGAGAGTACCCGCAGTTTCTTTACGAATACGATCCAGCCATTGCGTTTGCAGGATATCACGAACGAGCAGATCGAGGCGAACTTCATCGAGGTATATCGCCGTCTTTTCTATAAGTACGAGGAAGAGAAGCACCTGATACCGGAAGGCAATCTGGTGGAAGTGAAGTTCGAGGATTTCGAGAAAGACGCTTTCGCCATGACGGAAAATATTTACGGGTCATTAAACTTACCCGGCTTTAAGGAGTCTAAGGCGGATATAGAGAAGTATCTGGGCAAGAAGAAGGGCTACAAGAAGAACCAATACAAGTACGAGGATCGTACGGTGCGGCTTGTAGAGGAAAATTGGGGCATGGCCTTGAAGGAATGGGGCTATAGCTTATAAATAAAGGGTTAGATAGGTATTAAATTGATAGAGGGATGGGTTTGAGTTTAAGAAAGAAAGCGTTATTTTTGGCAATCGCTTGTATGCCTCTGTCCGTGGTTCTCGCGGACGGGGATGGGGTGACATCGGAGAATGTGGTGCCCTTCGCTTATGGAGACATGGATAATTGGATTGTCCGTGAGATTCATGAGTCTGGCATTATCGGGGGAAATACGAAATGGCTTTATGAGCTGGGGCCCTCGGATACGATTGTCGGTAATACGGCGTTTCGTAATATGGGCGGTTCTCCGTGGGCTACTTCCAACGTGATGGCGAAAGTGGCGGGAGTGGTGAAAACCAATACGTCTGTTTTCCCGGAGAAACGGGGGGATGGGATGTGCGCCCGCATGGAGACCCGTTATGAGAGCGTGAAGGTTTTCGGTTTGGTGGATATCGAGGTGATCGCCGCCGGCTCCGTTTTCTTGGGTACGGTGCATGAGCCGATCAAGGGAACAAAAAACCCCCAAGCGATGTTACAATCAGGAGTGCCTTTCTCCAAGAAGCCGAAAGCGTTGCGGTTTGATTATAAGGTGAAAGCCGCTCCCGAGAAGAATCGGGTACGTAGTACGGGGTTCAGCCGTAAGAGTACGGTGGCCGGGCAGGATTCCTTGGCGGTGATCTTGTTGTTGCAGAAACGATGGGAAGACGCGGAAGGGAATGTTTATTCCAAGCGGGTCGGTACGATGGTGCAACGCTATACGGAATCTACCCCTGATTGGGTAAATGACGCTACTTACCCGATCCTTTATGGAAATATAACATCCAAGCCCGAATATAAACCGTATATGCGTATACAAGTAGAGGAACGTTATACGTTAAATAGTAAAGGAAAAAGCGTTCCTATCCAAGAGGTAGGCTGGGCGGAGCCGGGCGAGGCACCTACGCATATGGTGTTGCAGTTCACCTCCAGCCACGGAGGGGCCTATATCGGCTCTCCGGGAAATACGTTTTGGATAGACAACGTAGAATTAATATACTAATATGGTCGAAGCAAAGATAAAAGCCCTGCGTGATGAGCTGGAGCGGCATAATTATAATTATTATGTGCTTTCGGCACCGACAATATCAGACTTTGAGTTTGATAAGATGATGAAAGAGTTGCAGGAACTGGAGGCGGCGCATCCCGAGTTCGCCGATCCGGATTCCCCGACTCGGCGAGTGGGGAGCGACCTCTCGAAAGAGTTTGAGCAAGTAGTACATAAATATCCGATGCTTTCGTTGGGTAATACGTACTCCGAGGATGAGATCCGAGATTTTTATGATCGTACGGTCCGCTCCTTGAATGAGCCTTTCGAGATTGTGGCGGAGCTTAAATATGATGGCACTTCTATCTCTTTGACCTATGAGAAAGGACGCTTGACGCATGCCGTGACCCGTGGCGACGGTACTCGTGGTGATGACGTGACGGCGAATATCAAGACCATCCGTTCGGTTCCATTAAGACTCCGGGGTTCTGATTTTCCGGAGGAGTTCGAGATCCGTGGCGAGGTATTGCTGCCTTGGGCGGAGTTCGATCGCTTGAATAAGGAGCGGGAGGAGCAGGAGGAACCCTTGTTCGCCAATCCTCGCAATGCCGCTTCCGGTACGTTGAAACAGCAGAACCCGGCTATCGTGGCCTCCCGTAAGCTGGATGCTTATTTCTATTATTTATTGGGTGAGAACCTGCCGGCCGAAGGGCATTATGAGAATTTGCAGGCGGCTCGCGCATGGGGTTTTAAGATTCCGGACGTGATCCGTAAATGCCAGAGCCTACAGGATATATTCGATTATATCGCATATTGGGATGTGGAACGTAAGAACCTGCCCGTGGCGACGGATGGAATCGTGTTGAAGGTAAACTCGCTTCGTCAGCAGAGGAACTTAGGTTTTACGTCGAAAAGCCCTCGCTGGGCGATCGCTTATAAGTTTCAGGCGGAGCGTGCCGAGACTCGCTTGAACTCGGTCTCTTTCCAAGTGGGACGGACGGGGACGGTTACTCCGGTGGCGAATCTCGAGCCCGTATTGTTGGCGGGGACGGTGGTGAAGCGGGCTTCCTTGCATAACGCCGATATTATCGAGGGGCTTGACTTGCATATCGGCGACCAAGTGTATGTGGAGAAAGGCGGGGAGATCATCCCGAAGATCGTGGGAGTGAACGTGGAGGCTCGTTCGATGCTGATGGGGGATAAGGTCCGCTTTATCCGTGTGTGTCCGGAGTGCGGGACTCCTTTGGTGCGTCCGGAGGGAGAGGCGGCGCATTACTGTCCGAACGAGTCGGGCTGTCCTCCTCAGATCAAGGGGCGTATAGAGCATTTCGTGACCCGGAAGGCGATGAATATCAATATAGGACCGGAAACGGTGGAGGATTTGTACAACGCCGGTTATGTAAAAGACTCGGCGGACTTATATACGTTGACGGTTGCCGATTTATTGCGTCTGGAACGGTGGGCGGAGAAGAGCGCCCAGAATCTGATGTCGAGTCTGGAGGAATCCAAGCAAGTTCCTTTTGAGAGGGTCTTGTTCGGTCTGGGGATTCGTTTCGTGGGAGAGACGGTCGCTAAACGCTTGGCCTCGGCTTTCCACTCGATCGAGGCATTGGAGCAGGCGTCCTTAGAGGATTTGGTAGCCGTGGACGAGATTGGCGAGCGGATCGCCCAGAGTGTATTGAGTTATTTCTCGGACGAGAAGAACCGTACGTTGGTGAACCGATTAAAGGAACAGGGCTTGCGGATGGCGGTTTCCGAAGAGCAATTGGCGAACCGTTCCGAGAAGTTGAAAGGATTGACGATCGTGATCAGCGGGACATTTTCCAAGCATTCACGTGACGAGTATAAGGCGATGATTGAGCAACATGGCGGCAAGAATAGCGGCTCCGTCTCGGGGAAGACCGATTATATCCTTGCCGGCGAGAATATGGGACCGGCCAAGCTGGAGAAAGCGGCGAAGCTGGGTGTGAAGATTATCAACGAGGATGCGTTCTTAAATATGCTGGAATAATGTTTACGAATTATTTTATCAAGAAGAAGATACAGGCTTTAGTGTCGGACGCTGGGGGGCGTCCGCGTCGTTCCCTTTCCTTGGATGAGGCACGTTCGCTTTTGGTCTTGTATAATATGGAGGATCACGAGGACGTCATGAGGGCCTTGGAGCCTTTGCGCAAGGCGAAGAAGGACATCAAGACGTGTGTGTATGTGCCGTCCGAAGGAGCGGATATTCCTTTCGACGATTCCAATATTCCTGTACATATAAAGAACGATCTCAACGCGTGGGGATTCCCTTCAGATAGTGTCTTGGAAAAGGTGGGCGCTCTCAAGGCGGATATCTTGATCGATATCACCCGGCCGGGTTGTTATGCCTTGCAATACATCGCTCTCCGGCATCCATCCGCCTTCAAGGTCGGGATTAAGTATCCGGGCCAAGAATGGTACGACTTAGGCTTGACTGTAACAGATAAGGACGATATTCAGTATTTATTCGGACAGATATTATTTTATTTGCGTTCCATCCGTGCTAAATGATATAATTTCCTTATTTTTGCAGTGCTAAATAACAAAAAGGAATATTTTCCCCATGGCAGACATAAATTTAAAAGGAATGGGTGTGGCGTTGATCACGCCATTCAAGGAAGATGAGAGTGTAGATTACGAGGCGTTAGGCAAGCTGGTGGATTATCAGGTGCAGAACGGTACGGATTATTTGGTAGTGCTGGGAACTACAGCGGAAACCCCTACACTTACGGAAGAAGAAAAGAAAAACATTATAAGCTTGGTAGTGACTCGTGTACGGGGCCGTATCCCTATCGTATTAGGCGTGGGAGGTAATTGTACACGGTCGGTTGTCGAGAAGTTGAAGACCGATAATTTCGAGGGTATCGACGCTATCCTCTCGGTCGTACCTTATTATAATAAGCCTTCCCAAGAAGGGATTTACCAGCATTACAAGGCGATCGCCAACGCTACTCATTTACCGATCGTACTCTATAACGTGCCGGGGCGTACGGGCGTGAACATGACGGCCGAGACTACGCTTCGCATCGCCCGTGAGTTCGATAACGTGATCGCCGTGAAAGAGGCTTCCGGCAATATCACCCAGATGGATGATATCATCAAGAACAAGCCGGCCCGTTTCAACGTGATCTCCGGTGACGATGGTATTACTTTCCCTTTAATGACATTAGGTGCGGTGGGAGTGATCTCCGTGATCGGTAACGCCTTCCCTCGTGAGTTTAGCCGTATGGTACGTCTGGCCTTGGCGGGTGATTATGATAGCGCACGTACGATCCATCACAGCTTCACGGAGCTGTTCAGCCTGTTGTTCGTGGATGGAAATCCTGCCGGAGCGAAGAGTATGTTAAATATGATGGGCTTTATCGAGAATAAGCTTCGTTTGCCTTTGGTTCCTACACGTATCGTCACGTATGAGAAGATCCGTGAGGTGTTGCGACAGTTGAGCATTAAGTGCTGATCCGCTTTTAACGGTAACGATTCTTATTATTTATATAGGATAACAAAAGGGGCTTCATGTGTCATAGAGGGCATGTGAAGCCTTTTTCTATAGATATGCTCCAACTCCTCATACCGATACTTCAACCTTGATTTCGGTCACTTCATTATTTTATGTCGGGCAGACAAACGCTTACCTTTTATTTTTGTAACCATTATATTAAATAAATGAAGTGATGTTTAAAGCGATTGTCCATTTTTCTATTCAGAAGAAACTATTCGTTGGGTTGACAACCTTGTTTCTGCTTCTGGGAGGGATCTATGCCATGATGACTTTACCGATAGATGCCGTACCGGATATAACGAACAATCAAGTGCAAATCGTGACGGTATCGCCAACCTTGGCCCCGCAAGAGGTAGAGCAATTGATCACCATGCCTATCGAGATAGCGATGAGTAATATCATGAACGTGGAAGAGATCCGCTCCGTTTCCCGCTTTGGCCTGTCATTGGTAACGGTCGTGTTTAAGGAAAGCGTGCCTACCTTGGATGCCCGCCAACTTATAAACGAGCAGATACAGACCGTGGCGGGAGAAATCCCCACGGAACTGGGTACGCCGGAGCTGATGCCTATCACGACCGGCTTGGGTGAGATTTATCAATATGTATTGAGCGTGAAGCCCGGTTATGAGGAGAAATACGACGCCATGGAACTCCGTACCATTCAGGATTGGATCGTGAAACGGCAACTGAGCGGTATACCGGGTATCGTGGAGATCAATAGCTTTGGCGGCTATCTGAAACAGTATGAGGTGGCGGTAGATCCGGATGCCCTTTATTCCTTGAATATTACGATCGGCGAGGTGTTCGAGGCGCTCAACCGGAATAACCAGAATACGGGTGGCAGTTATATCGAGAAAATCAATAAGGCTTACTACATCCGTAGCGAGGGAATGATCGGTAAGATAAAGGACATCGAGCGCATTGTGATCACGAACCGTGGAGGGATACCGATTCATATAAGCGATGTCGGCTCGGTTCGCTTTGGTTCCGCCAAGCGTTTTGGAGCCATGACAAAGGATGGCGAGGGAGAGTGCGTGGGCGGTATCGCCATGATGTTGAAGGGTGCGAACGCCAATGTCGTGACCAAGGAACTGGAGGCACGGGTCGAAAGGGTACAGAAAATGTTGCCGGAAGGTGTTCGTGTAGAACCTTATTTGAATCGTTCCGAATTGGTAGACCGAAATATATCCACCGTGATCCGTAACTTGATGGAGGGAGCGTTGATCGTCTTTATCGTATTGATCATCTTCTTGGGGAATGTGCGGGCCGGCTTGATCGTGGCTTCCGTGATCCCGTTGGCGATGCTTTTCGCTTTTATCTTGATGCGTGTTTTCGGGGTCTCCGCCAACCTGATGAGTTTGGGGGCCATCGATTTCGGTATCGTGGTCGATGGATCGATCGTTATATTGGAGGGGATGTTGGCGCATATCTATTCGAGGCGGTTGATGGGGCGTACGCTCTCTGCCGAGGAGATGGACCGGGAGGTTGAGGCCGGAGCCGGTCATGTCGCCCGGAGCGCTACCTTTGCCGTATTGATCATTTTGATCGTCTTCTTCCCGCTACTTACGCTGACCGGGATAGAGGGCAAGTATTTTACCCCCATGGCGAAGACCTTGGTATTTTGTATTATCGGGGCTTTGATCCTTTCGCTCACCTACGTGCCGATGATGGCCTCCCTGTTCCTAAAGCGTACGATCTCTTCGAAGCCTACATTCGCCGATCGTTTCTTCGGGAAATTAAACGGGGTTTACAGGCGTACGCTTCATTTCTGTCTGCGTCATATCTGGGGAACGATCGCTTGTTCTTTCGCGGCTCTGGCTGTGTCCCTTTTCTTATTCACGAGGTTAGGGGCGGAGTTTATCCCTACGCTGGATGAGGGGGATTTCGCCATGCAGATGACGCTTCCCGCCGGTAGTTCCCTGACGCATAGTATCGAGCTATCGAAGCAAGCGGAAGAGACCTTGATGAAGAATTTCCCGGAGATCAAGCATGTGGTAGCCAAGATCGGAACGGCCGAGGTTCCGACCGACCCGATGGCGGTGGAAGATGCGGATATCATGATCGTGATGAAACCTTTCAAGGAATGGACCTCGGCCTCCAGCCGTGCGGAGATGGTGGAGAAGATGAAGGCTTCCTTGGAACCGATTACGGGGGCGGAGTTTAACTTCAGCCAGCCGATCCAGCTTCGCTTCAATGAATTGATGACGGGAGCTAAGGCGGATATCGCGATCAAGCTATATGGAGAGGATATGGCGGAGCTTTATAAGAAGGCGAAGGAAGCCTCTCTTTTCGTGGAGCAAGTACCGGGAGCCGCCGATGTGATCGTGGAGCAGGCGATGGGGCTACCGCAATTGGTCGTACACTACGATCGTGCCAAGATCGCCCGTTACGGGATGAATATAGAGGAGTTGAACACGATCATCCGTACGGCTTATGCGGGAGAGGCGGCGGGTGTCGTTTTCGAGAATGAGCGACGTTTCGACTTGGTGCTTCGTCTGGATAACGATAAAGTGGCGGATCTGAATTTGGATAAGCTCTTTGTACGGACTGCCGAGGGAATCCAGATCCCGGTTAGCGAGGTCGCTACGATCGAGCTGGTCAACGGGCCTCTACAGATTAACCGGGATGCCACGAAACGCCGTATCGTGATCGGGGTGAATGTCCGTGACGCTGATATCCAGAAAGTCGTGCGTACTATCCAAGAAACCCTTGACAAGCATATCAAGCTGGAACCGGGATACTACTTTGAGTATGGCGGCCAGTTCGAGAACTTGCAGAATGCGATCGATACGCTTACGATCGTGATACCGGTCGCCTTGTCATTGATCTTATTGCTATTGTTCTTTGCCTTTAAGAGTGTTACCTACTCGCTGGTGGTATTTTCTACCGTCCCGTTATCCTTGATCGGGGGTATTCTGGCACTTTGGTTACGAGGGTTGCCTTTCAGTATATCGGCGGGGGTCGGCTTTATCGCCTTGTTTGGCGTAGCGGTTTTGAATGGTATATTAATGATTAATCATTTTAATAACTTACGAAAACAAACTAAATATCAAATGACAACGAATCGTATCCTCGCGAAAGGATGTCCGCATCTACTTCGCCCCGTATTCTTGACCGGCTTGGTAGCTTCTCTAGGATTCGTGCCGATGGCGATAGCGAAGTCCGCGGGTGCGGAGGTGCAACGTCCGTTAGCGACGGTCGTGATCGGAGGCTTGATTGTCTCCACGATCTTGACGTTGATTATTATCCCGGTATTTTATCGGTTGGTAAATAGCTCGGCCGCTTGGAAGCGCCAACGCTGGTTGAAGCGCCTATTGCCGTTTCTTCTTTTTTTAGGTATCTTATTCCCCACGCATGCCCAACAGACGGTGTCGTTGGAAGAAGCCGTGACGATCGCCTTGGAGAATCATCCTCGCCTGAAGACTGCCACGGCATCCATTGAACGTAGTCGTGCTTCACGGGGAGAGAGCTGGGAGGTGTCACCGACCACCTTTAATTATTCATGGGGACAGATCAACGGTGAGACACGAAACGACAATCAGATGGAGATCACGCAATCCTTAGGCTCTCTATTGACCCCATTTTATAAGAACGCCTTGGTGAACCGTCAAGTCGCCACGGGAGAATATTACCGGGACTTGGTGAAGAAGGAGATTACGGCCGAGGTAAAACGGGCATGGGCTTATTATCAATATGCCTTTCATCTATGTGCCTTGTATAAAGAGCAGATCGAGTGGGCCGGACGTTTGCGAAAGGCAAGTCAGTTGCGTTATGAGCAAGGGGATATCACGCTATTGGAGCGGAATATGTCATCTACCTTGGTCGCCGATCTGCAAACCCGTTTGTCGCAGGCGGAGGAGGAGTTGCAATTGGCTGCCCGTCGTTTCTCATGGACTTGTTATTCGGATTCCCCATTGCTGCCTATGGATACGACATTGGTTTTATTCCCCGCTCGCGTAGCCGAGATCGCTCCGTCCGATATCCATCTGAATTACTTCCGGAGCGTGGCCGATGAGAAGAAAGCCATGCTTCGTATCGAACGGAGCCGTTTCTTCCCGGAACTATCGGTAGGATATGTGCGTCAGAAAATAGCCCCGTTGAGCGGTCTGGACTCTTGGATGGTCGGGATCTCGTTCCCGGTATTGTTCTTCCCGCAGCATAGCCGGGTAAGGCAAGCGAAGATCGATTCCTATATCGCCCGTACGGAAGCGGAGAGCAACATCCGTCAATTGAACAATAAGGTGGAGGAGTTGAGCGTCGCGCTTCGTAAGGAAGGAGAGCATATCCGCTATTATACGACCGGCGCTTTACCGGAAGCGGATGCTTTGTTGAAGAGCGCGACGGTACAGTTCAAAGAGAGCGAGACAGATATCACGCAGTTTGTTCAAAGCCTGAACGCCGCCCGGGAGATCCGGCGGGGATATATCGAAGCCGTATATGCCTATAATATATCGGCGCTTGAGTTGGAGTTGTATAGTAGATAACCAGAAAAATAGTATAAGATGAAAAAGATATGGATTCCTGCGGTTCTTATGGCATTGGCCGCATGCAGTATGACAAACAACGCGGAGAAAGGACAGGGCGATTCGCAAGACATAACTACCCGGCCCGCTATTACTCAAGTAGCAGAAAACGTACCGTCCGAACCATCCGTGGATAGCGTAGAGGTGGATGGGATTTCCTCGGCAACGGCCCTTCCGAATCACTCCTCTTTCAACGGGATCATGGTAGTTCCCCCGCAGCGGCAGGCTACGGTTACGTTGACGATGGGAGGCACGGTTCATGCTACTACGCTGCTTCCGGGCGATTATGTGAAGAAGGGCTCGGTGATCGTCAGCTTGGAGAATCCGGATTTTATCACGTTGCAACAGACCTATTTGGATGCCCATGCCCAAACGGAATACTTAGAGGCTGAGTATAAAAGGCAACAGCGTTTGAGCGAGCAAGAAGCGGCCTCGCAAAAACGTTTCCAGCAAAGCAAGGCGGATTATCTTTCCATGAAGAGCCGTCAAGATGCCGCCGCCGCGCAACTTGCTATCCTAGGTGTCTCCGCCGGCGATCTTCTGGAAGACGGTATCCAACCTTATTTGGAGGTAAAAGCGCCATTAAGCGGTTATGTCGCCGGGCTGTCCATTAATCTCGGTAAATACGTGAACGCGGGCGAACCGATCTGTGATGTGATCGATAAAGGCGAGACTCTCCTTTGCCTAACCGCTTATGAGAAGGATTTAGCGGACTTATCCATTGGGAACCAAGTACAGTTCCGGGTGAATGGAATGGGGAAGGAGACCTTCCACGCGGTCTTGATCTCGATCGGACAGGAGGTGGACGAGACGAGCCGTTCCTTGGAAATGTACGCTCGGGTGAAAGAGACGAATCCCCGTTTTCGTCCCGGTATGTATGTTTCCGCACGGGTAGAGAAGAAATGACTATCTTTGCCTTCATGAAGAAAATGAATATAAAGAATAAATATGTGTTCTCGTTGGTCATCATATCGATCATGGTGGCCTTCTTGATCCATTTCCCGGAATTGGTGTCGTTGTTTGACGTTACCGGGCAGAACGCTCTTTTTCCGGATATGTCGGTATTGGATGTAGCGAATGAGGTCTTTTTCACCTTCGTGTCCCTCTTACTGTTGTTTGCGATGAACACGTATGTCTTTGGTTTCAATCGGCAGAAAGCGCGTATCTCTTGGCAGAAGGTCCTTATCTCGTTCGTAATGACTTGGTGCGTGAATAATTTATTAGGAAAAGGTTTCGTGTTCTTGCACCATCAGTTTGATATTCCGGCGATCGACGCCTTGGTGCATCATTATCTGCATCCGTTGAGGGATTTTATCATGTCGTGTGTCGTTACGGGGAGTTGCTATATGATTTACCTGATTCGTCAAAGCCAGCAAGTACAGGTCGAGAACCAGCAATTGCGGGCGGAGAATCTATTGAACCAATATGAGGCCTTGAAGAGCCAGCTTAATCCTCATATGTTATTTAATTCCTTGAATACGCTCCGTTCCTTGATCCGGGAGACTCCCGGGAAGGCACAAGAATATTTGCAGGAGTTATCCCGTGTCTTACGTTATACCTTGCAAGAGAATGAGTGCCGTAGTGTTACTTTACGGGAGGAGATGGATTTCGTGAACGCTTATATCTTCCTTTTGAAAATGCGCTATGAGGATAATCTAGTCTTCGATATAGACTTAGGGAAGGAGCACGAGTCTAAGCAACTGCCTCCTATGTCGGTGCAGCTTTTGATCGAGAACGCCGTGAAGCATAACGAGATTAGCAACCGTCATTCATTGACCATTTCCGTTCGTTCGGACCATGATTCCTTGACGGTTAGCAATCCCATCCAACCGAAATTGACACATAGCGGAGGCACCGGTATTGGCTTGGTGAACCTGAGTAAACGTTATAACCTCTTGTATAAGAAAGATATTTCCATAAAAGAAGATGCTAGTATATTCAGCGTAACAATCCCTTTGGTATGAAAGCTTTGATAATAGAAGACGAGAAAGCGGCTGTCCGTAATTTGATGGCATTGCTGGGAGAGGTTGATCCGGATATCGAGGTGATCGATGTCCTAGATAGTATTACGGATAGTGTCGAATGGTTTCAATCGCATCCAATGCCGGAACTTATCTTTCTGGATATCCATTTGGCGGATGGCTCGGCTTTCGAGATCTTCGGCCATGTAGATATCTCTTGCCCGGTCATTTTCACGACAGCCTATGATGAATATGCGCTGAAGGCGTTTAAAGTGAATAGCGTAGATTATCTGCTGAAACCGATCGATGCGGATGATATACGGAAAGCTTTGGATAAGCTGTCACGGTTACAATCGACGGCTGTGGAGAAAGAAGCGATCGATTATTCCGCTGTCATGCAAGCCTTGAAGCGGGTGGAAGGATATAAAACGCATTTCTTGATCCCTATGAAAGGGGATAAGCTGCTACCTGTTTCCGTGGATATGATCTTATTTTTCTATATAGCGGATGGAAATGTAAAGGCGGTGATGACGGACGGGAAAGAATACCTTTTCACGCAGACCTTGGATGAGCTCGCCGATAGCCTTGATCCCGCCTTGTTCTTCCGGATCAATCGTCAGTACTTGATATCCAGAAAGGCGGTGCAAGATATCGATCTCTGGTTTAACGGACGCCTTGCGATCAATTTGATCGTACCGACCTTGGACCGTATATTGGTTAGCAAGGCGAGAGTGCCGGATTTCAAGACGTGGTTTACGTCATGATGGATTATCAAGAGGGTTGTAGGGATGGAGTACGATGAACCGGGCTCCATGCTTATACGTCGGGTCTAATTGAATGGAGCCACCTAAATGCTCGATAATTGTTTGGCTGATGGATAACCCTAAGCCTGTACCCTGTGCATATTCATCTACCTTTTCGAAACGCTCGAATATGGCTTTCTGCTTATCCTCCGGTATTCCACATCCGGTATCGGTTACGGTGATACGTACATGCTGCTTGTCCTCATCTATTTGATAAGATAGGTTGATCTCTCCTTCTTTCGTGAACTTGCAGGCATTGGTCAATAAGTTTATCAATAATTGTTGGAGACGTATCGAATCTGTCTGGATATGTAAGGGGTCTTCAGAAGGTGTATAGGTCAATTGAACACCCGGAAAGACCCGGTGCTCTACACTTGCCAAAGCGTTCCGGCAACAATCTGATAAGCTTGTCTTCTCTATAATGAACTTCATATTCCCGGATTCTAGGCGAGAAAGGTCAAGAATGTCATTTATCAGATTAAGTAATAAATAAGAGTTATTGTTGATAATGGAGAAAAACTCTTTCTTTTCGCCAGCGGAAATAGATTCATCGGATATTAATTCCGAAAAGCCGACAATTGCGTTAAGTGGCGTACGGATCTCATGGCTGATATTGGCGATAAACGTGCTTTTCATCTGGTTGGCGTGTTCCGCTATCTCTTTGGCTGTACGAAGTTGACGCTCGGACTCTACTAAGGCTTCCTTGTCTTTCATAAGTTCTCGTTGGTAGCGGCGTGCGGAGCGATAGGACTTGTATACGATGTATAGCATCACTAAAAGAACGATCGATACTACGAGTAGAATAATCATTAACAACCTTTGGGTATGCAGTTGTTGTTCACGTAGCTGTAGCTCGTATGCCTGCATCTCTTGATTGTTTAGATCATGTAATGTCCGGAGCTGATTGATCTGCCGGTTGAAGGCCTCGTCATGCAACATTTTGGTATGTTCTACAACTTCTCTACTAAATGCGAGCGCTTCTTTATAACGTCCCAATGCTTCAAGTATCTCGACTTTCAGCTCCGAGGTTCGTATATCTTCTTCTGTTAATTTATTTGTGTCTATGATATTCAGCGCCTTTCCATACTTACCTATTAAATAATAATACTTGGCGAAAACGAAGTTGTAGCAGAATTCCGTATAATCATCTCCGGTTTTCTCTACGATCGGTGTCGCCTTCAACAAGGTCTCCAATGCCTGCTTGGGCTTGTCTTGAAGGACATACATATCCGCATAAAAAACATACATTAGCGCACGGCAACGATCCACGGGGAATGCGGTGCCTTGTTCTTCATTCTCTCTTTCCCTATCTTGGATCATTTCATCGTAACGGGTTAATAATTCCTCGGCCTCGGTGAAATGGTCGGTTCGTAGATAAGATTCGATGAGGTTTCCCATGTATTGCATCTCGAATTTCGGATTGTCACCTCGTTTCTGTAATAAATCGAGACCTTCCCGATAAGCTACTATCGCGTCACTATCCCGATGTATTTCTTGATAGATTAAACCTAAGTTCTCATTGCAACAAATCAATCCATATTCACTCTTTGTATCACGGGCATAGTTGTATAGGCTGATCGCCCCGTTCATCGCTAACTCATAATTGCCGTCCCATAGATCCATTTGGCAAATGAATCCTCGCGCATCGAATAATGCGTCCGGAACCTCATTCTTGGCCGCGGCCAATGAATCTATCTTATGCGACCAGTAAATCAGGCTATCCCTGTTTTGTATATTGTAATAATGGCGGGATAAATTGGCCCATGCGTAATATAAGGAAGCATGACCTTTCGAAGTGGAGCTTGCCACATCTGCCATTTTGTTTAGGTAAACAATCTCCTTGGGCATTTGCCTGTACATTGTCGCTAAATCCTTATATAACTCGATCTGTTCATTTATGGCTGGCGAGGACTTTAATAGGGATAAAAGGCTGTCTTCCCTTTGTTGGGTAGTATAGGTGTTTTCCCCTAAAGAAAACATTGGGATCATTAAATAGATAAATAATACTAAATAGGTATTTCTCATGATATTGTATGATGTTCAATACAAAAATACATTTTAATATTAAATATCAAGCGTATGTTATGGAATTTTAGAGGTCTGCCTTATAGTTTCTTTTTCAAAGTGAAGAAAAAAGTAACCCCTTTTCCCGGACTGCTCTTCGCCGATATTTGTCCTTTATGGAAATTAACCCCGTTTTTAACGATGGATAATCCTAATCCGGTTCCTCCGATCTTACGACTGCGTCCCTTGTCTACCCGGTAGAAGCGCTCGAATATGCGATTGATATGTTCTTCCGGGATACCCACTCCATTATCGGAGAAGCTAAAGTAATAATATTTAGGATCTTCTTTATAGCAGTTGACGGTAATCCTTATGTTTTCTCCCGCATAAGCGATCGCGTTGTCATATAGATTCCGGAATATGGAATAGAGTAGGGAGTTATTCCCGAACACGGTCGGATCTCCCGGGAGGATAATTTCCGACGTGATGTGTTTTTCTTCCATATCTTGGGAGCATTCTTTTTGTATCTCGGCGATAAGCTTCGTGATATTTACTTCCGTGAGGTCGAACATCTCGGATGCCTCGTCAAGTCTGTTTAATACGGAAATATCTCGTAATAATCCTGTAAGGCGGGTACTTTGGGAATAACAACGTTCCAAGAAAAATTGACGTTTGTCCGGACTCAAATCTGGGTTGGATAGGATTGTTTCCAAATACCCTTGAATGCTGCTGACCGGTGTTTTCAGCTCGTGAGAGACGTTCTGCGTAAGCTGTCGTTTCATCCGGCTTTCTTCTTCTTGACGGGATATATCATTAATAGAGATCTCATAACTATTATCGAGGAATAAAATACATTCGATCAAGAATATTTTACCGTTCTTGTCAATAGTCACGGACTCTCTTAATACTTTCTTTTTCCGATTCAGATTCCGGATATTCTTATTCAAGAAGGTACGGATTGGTTCTAATTCGGCTATATCAGTAACGTCTTCCACTTGGTGGATCTGGGTGTCGGATATGACATTTATGAATTGAATGAATAGGATGTTAGAAAGAATCTCCCGCCCTTCACTCGTAAACATAGCGAATCCTTCCTTGGAATATTGGAAATGTTTGATAAGCTTTTCCCGTTCCATGGATAACTCGTTTTTCGCTTTCTGCTGCCGATGGTATAAGGTTACGATATTCTGTGAGATATCACCTAGTTCATCATTCGGGAAAACATAATCGACCGCAGGCATTCGATCTTTCTCTACGTTTAAGGCGAAATCCCTTAGTTTGGATATCGTTTTACCTATGCTGAAAGTAAAACGGGAAAGGACAAAGAAGAAAATCAAGGTCATCAATGCCATGAAATAAATGAAGTCCTTGTTTACCGTCAATATCCCTCTTACATATGGATCATAGGGCAGGGCTGAGCGGTAAATATAACCTCCTATATTTGATGCCGAATAGAAATACCTTTTTCCCGTAGATTCCGAGGAACGGATAGCGAACCCTTCATTATATAATCGGGCTTTGCGTACCTCGCTCCGGTCGTTATGGTTATTAAACTCGTCCGTCCCGCTATTATCAAACAATACGTCGCCAGATGGATCTATAATGGTTACCCGCAAATCCTTTTGAGGGATGTCGTCCATGAAACTTATTACGGTCTTGTTGATGTCCGTACTTTGTTGGCATTTGCGGAATAATTGGTAATTATAGTTACTCAACACATTGTTCAACTTTTCTTGTGCGAACTCCCTTTCCCGCTGATATTGGAATAGCAGGAAACAGACCGTAAAGCCCAAGAACATAAAAAAGACCGACCAGAAAAGCCGTTGGCTAAACGGTATCCGGTGTCTTTTCTCACCATCTATCTTTACCATGATTCAGCGACAATATTAGCATTCAAAACAATAACCGAAACCTAAGCGAGTTACGATGTTCTTTCCATAAGGACCTATTTTCTTACGTAACCGGGTGATGTTGACATCGATGGTACGGTCTAGAACATATACCTCGTCTTTCCAGATGCGAGACAGTATTTCCTCTCTGGAGAAGACGTTCCCTTTATTTTCCAATAGAAGTTTTAGTATCTCAAACTCTTTTTTGGTCAATGGAACTTCCACCCCGTCTACCGTAGCCTTGATGCGTTTCGTATCAAGAGCTAATGTCTCATACTCGAGTTTCTCAATCTCTTTTTCTTTTGATTTCTCGGAAGTTCTTCTTAGTACGGCCTTAACACGCGCTATCACTTGGCGGATGGAGAAAGGCTTGGAGATATAGTCGTCCGCCCCGAGATTGAACCCTGTGAGCATATCGTTCTCCGTATCTTTGGCCGTGAGGAAGATGATAGGGGTATTGGCCGTCTTCTCATCTTGTCGCAGGATACGTGCCATCTTGAAACCGGAGATTTCTCCCATCATGACATCCAACAACAATAAATTGTAAACGGTCAGATCCTTTTTCAATGCCTCTTCCGCACTATAGGCGGTATCTACTTCATAACCTTCTATTTCTAAGTTGAATTTAAGGATCTCACACAAATCCTCTTCATCATCCACTACAAGAATACGAGTTGTTGCCATAAGCTGTTCTGTTTTTAAAAGAGTGCCTTACGGCTCTCCATATACAAATATAATTATTTTTGGCAAAGAACGGATATTCTTATTTCGGAGAAATGAAATATATGTTACATTGCTGTTAAGATCGCTCATATGACATTTCTGCCGCAGGATATGTGTTAGTATAATAGATCATTAGGGATGCTACTTCCTATAATAATTATAATCCGTGACAAAACCCTCGCAAAGCCAGTTGGCCAAGGCTTGCCGATTGTTGCTGAGGATGATCCGTTGTTGGTCGTATTGGTTTTGTATGTTGCCCAATTCGACGAATACGGAGGTCGGGGTCGTGTGACGTAATACATATAAGTTACGATCGTCTACCGTGCCCGAGAATCCCCGGCCCGGCTGGTGGCGGTTGTATTTGCGCGAGAAAGTGGATTTCATCGTTTTAGCCAAGCGCTTGCTCGCTTGATCCTTGGGCTTATGATAGAAAAAGACATCGGTCCTTTGATGTCGGCTCCGGCTGTCCACATGGATGAATATCGCTCTCTTATAAGTTTCTTTATCTTTCCGGCTCAAGCTGTTTATCTTGGCGCAACGCTGATCCAGACGGCTTACTTGGCTGAGGGGGATCGGACTACCCATACAAGTTTCCCGTTTGCTGTTATTGAGGAATTGCTGGTCACGTATTCCGTCCTTTGCGTCTTGGATGATAATATGTACCTTTGCGCCTCGCGTTAAAAGATTGCGTGCCAGACGTAGCATGATGTCGTAAGCGTATTCATCCTCATGCAATTCATGGGAGCCCATTTTACCGATCGCCCCGGGGTCCGGACCGCCATGACCGCTGACCAGATAAAAGCAAGCTCCCTTTAAATCGGAAGAGGTTACTTTGTAACTGGCTAGCGACTTGCCGAATAGGGGCTGATAATTCTTCTTCTGAGGGGCGGAGGCGAGCGGAGGCAAGGTATATTTTACGCCCATGCGCAGAGTGTTATTTTTACCCAACTTCCCTTTATTAAGCTCGATAAACTCTTTCTGATACGTCCCGCCGGTACGGTTGAAGCGTTTGAGAAAAAGAGTGATGCCCTCTCCGTTTTTCGGATACGCCTTTTCTTGGGCAGTCAAGGAACCTGTATATACGAGAGCGATAATAAAGAAGAAAATACGGATACTATGTTTCACAGACATCTTAAAAATTGATTCTACGCCGTAAAGATAATTAAATCAACCTATAGTCAAAAACGATAATTTATAAAAAGAATCAATCAACCCATAAATGAGAGGGAGGATATCCTATTATAAATTTCTTTGGTTAATTGAATATCATAGGATGCGTCATGCAATTTAGCGGAATCTATTTGTATACCTAAAGCCCTTGCCACCGTTTCCTGCTTGAAATCTGTCATCTCATGCCGTTTGCGCATCAAATGCTGGGTAGACAATACCATTACGTCGATCGAGTTCACCCAGAACCATGAGTAGAAATAATTATCTCCGTTCTGTACGAAGAAGGCTTTCAAGAAGTGATTATCGAAAGAGGCGTTGTTGTATCCTACGAGGAAGAACTTGTCTTTTTTATCAAATTTGTCCACGTATTTGGACAGCATGTTCACGAATTTAACGTACACCTCTCGCATGGGAGGATAAGCTTGTATCTGTTCCTTGGACACGTTGCAAATGCGAAGCGCTTCTTCCTCTATCTCACATTGGGGATGTGGGCAGACATTGAAATTAAAAGATTCCTTCGTAACCCCATCAATTACGATCTCCCCACTTATTTGGTGGACGCCATTTCTCCAGTATTTTATGCCGGTAGTCTCTAAATCAAAAAAAAGTAGTTTCATAAATGCTTTTTGGTATAGGATGCAAAAGTAAGTTTTTTTATTCTTAAATGAGAGGATCTATAAGGTTTTCTCCGTTTATTTTATTATCTTTGCGAAAGTTTGAGTCTAGAATCATTATCGACATAGTTCTTCTTTTTATATTATTATTAAGCGGATCTCTCCTTTAATCATCAATTCTCACGCTAAGTTAGTATAAACAACGCTTCACGGAACGTGAGGCCCTAGTATAAATTAAAATCGACTGTATGGCAAAATACGCATCATTTGGTAAACGTGAAAACGAGAAAAAGAAACAAGCCCGCCGAGTAGAGAAACAGAACAGGAAAGAGGAAAGAAAATCGTCCGGCAAGGCGACTAGCTTTGAGGATATGATCGCTTATGTGGATGAAAATGGGATGATCACCTCTGTCCCTCCCGAACTTCGTCAAAAAGAAGAGATAAATCAGGAAGATATCTTGATCTCGACTCCTAAGAAAGAGGATGTGGCTCCCGTTATCTTAAGGGGCAGGGTAGACTATTTTAATGAGGCAAAAGGGTTCGGGTTTATCCGTGACTTGTCGGGGACGGAAAAGTATTTCTTTCACGTGAACAATGTTGTGGATGATATCTCCGTGAACGATATCGTGACGTTCGACCTTGAACGTGGCGACAGAGGCTTAAGTGCCGTGAATGTTTGTCTTGAAAATAAATAATAATACTTACCTTTGCGGCCGAAACAATTAATAAAAATATAATATGTCTGTCGCAAAAGTAGATGATAATAGAAAGGTGACCACACATCGCCTGATAGAGATGAAGCAGCGTGGCGAGAAAATATCCATGCTTACCGCCTATGATTATTCGATGGCGAAATTGATCGATCAAGCAGGAATGGATGTGATCTTGGTGGGAGACTCCGCTTCTAACGTAATGGCTGGAAACGTGACCACTTTGCCGATTACGCTCGACCAGATGATTTACCATGGTAAATCGGTCATGAAAGCGGTGAATCGTGCGCTGGTGGTGGTAGACCTGCCTTTCGGTACGTACCAAGGAAACTCTAAAGAAGCCTTGGCCTCCGCTATCCGGGTGATGAAAGAGACGCATGCCGATTGTATCAAGTTGGAAGGCGGGGCTGAGGTTCGGGAATCTATCGAACGTATCTTGTGTGCCGGTATTCCAATTATGGGACATTTAGGATTGACGCCGCAATCGATCAATAAATTCGGTACGTATACGGTACGTGCCCGTGAAGAGGCCGAGGCTAATAAACTGATCGAGGATGCCCATTTGCTAGAGGAGATAGGTTGTTTCGCCTTGGTGTTGGAGAAGATCCCGGCGGAGTTGGCGGCTCGTGTCGCTTCGGAGCTTACGATCCCGGTTATCGGCATTGGCGCCGGTGGAGGCGTAGATGGTCAAGTGTTGGTTATGCATGATATGCTCGGTATCAATCAAGGCTTTTCTCCCCGTTTCTTACGTCGCTACGCTAATTTAGGGGAGGAGATTACCCGTGCCGTACAAGCGTACATCGAGGACGTGAAATCTCAAGACTTCCCGAACGAGAAGGAGCAATATTAGAAACAGAATACATGAGATCTCATTTGCTAATAGGTGCCGCTTCGTCGGGAAGCGGGAAGACTACTTTTTCCTTAGGATTGCTTCGTGCCTTGAGAAATCGCTCTTTACGGGTGCAGCCTTTTAAGTGTGGGCCGGATTATATAGATACTCGTCATCATAAAATGGCGGCTGGTTGCGCTTCCGTGAATTTGGATGGTTTCATGATGTCGGAAGGGCATATCAAGGATTTATATGCCCGGTATACCTCGAATGCGGATGTAGCCGTGACCGAAGGGGTGATGGGGCTGTTCGATGGCTACGATGCCATGCGAGGGAGTAGTGCGGAGATCTCCGGTTTATTGCGGATACCGATCGTATTGGTGGTGAACGCTAAAAGTACGGCTTATTCGGTAGCTCCCTTGCTTTATGGCTTCCGGAATTTTCGGAAAGATCTGAATGTCGTGGGGGCGGTATTTAATTTCGTGGCGTCGGAGAGTCATTATTCTTTCTTGAGACAAGCGTGTGAGGATGCGGGTGTGGAAGCGTTAGGCTATCTACCGAAGTGTGCGGATGTAGAGATCCCGAGCCGGCATTTGGGGTTGTCGTTGGATGAGGATTTTTGCTTTGAGGAGTTTGCGGACCGGGTTGCTTGCTTGGTGGAGGAGCATGTGGATATTGACCGCCTGTTGGCAATCACGGCTTTGCCAGAGCGACAGCCAGTTCCTCGGGTTAAGGAAGTCATGAGGACTGTTTCAAAGGCAAACTTAAATATAGCCATTGCCCGTGATCCCGCTTTTAATTTCTCATATGAGGAAAATATACATTTCTTATCTACTCTAGGCAAGATTACCTATTTCAGTCCATTGAGGGATGATTGTTTACCGGAGGCCGATTTTGTCTATTTGCCGGGTGGATATCCCGAGTTGTATTTATCGGAGTTGAGTATGAATTCCGGGATGCGTGAATCGATTCATTCCTTTGTGGAAGTGGGGGGCAAGTTGCTGGCGGAATGTGGGGGGATGATGTATCTCTGTAAAGAGATTATCGGTACGGATGGGAATGCCTATCCAATGGCCGGTGTATTACCACAATCCGCCACGATGGAGAACATGAAGTTACGTTTAGGGTATCGGACTTTATGCTATAAGAATGATGTCTTACGAGGGCATGAGTTCCATTATTCCCGGATCGTGCCTATGGAAAGCCCGCTGCCTTCGGTAGCGAAAGCCTTTACGGCGAAAGGAGGTCAAACGGATACCCCGCTATATCGCTACAAGAACGTATTGGCGGGGTACACGCATTTATATTGGGGAGATCCCTGTCAGAACGATTGGTTTATTGATTTTCTGTATGGGGAAGCCCCAGATTGTTCTCGATAAACATTTTCAATATATTGATGGCGATCTGGTTGCTTCCTCCTTCGGGTATAATTAGGTCGGCATATCGTTTGCTAGGCTCTATAAATTGCAGGTGCATAGGCTTTAGTACCCGGGTATAGCGTTCCATTACCGCTTCCGCCGTGCGTCCTCTCTCGATCATATCCCGTTGGATCACACGGATAAGACGTTCGTCCGAATCTGTATCGACAAATACTTTCAAGTCCATCAAGTCTCGTAATTGAGGGTCGCATAAAGCGAGGATCCCTTCGATGATGACAACATCACGAGGCTCGATATGAATGGTCTCGGGCAATCGGCAGCAGGTAAGATAAGAATAAGTCGGCTGCTCGATGCATTTCCCCTCTTTCAGCAAGGTGACTTGCTCTGAGAGGAGCGGCCAATCAAATGCGTCGGGATGGTCGAAATTAATATATTGACGTTTCTCTACCGGCACATGGCTGTTATCTTTGTAATAAGAATCTTGAGGGAGTAATACGACCTCACCGGGAGGTAAACTTTCTATGATCTTTTTTACCACTGTAGTTTTCCCGGAACCAGTCCCGCCCGCTATACCTATAATTAGCATGATTTCTTATATTAATCCATATTTATGTTTATAAATGCAAAGGTACTAAATATTTATAGTGGTAGTATTTCGCTATTAATAGAAAAAACGAGATAAAAAGAGCTGAATTCTATGTTGTATAGCATGTTTATCTTAAATAAGGTTAATGGGTGAGCTTTTCTTGTTGGAAAATTATGCTGCATAACATAAAGTCTCTATATTTGCACTGTGTTTTTCATGGTATTAGATTTAAGGTTAACAATGAGATTGGCTGTCCGTGACGGATGGCCTTTTCTTTTATAGTAGGTCACCTCAACAATAATGATAGTTAGATGCGTTCCCCATTGTATTCATGATTTATTACTGTAGAACCTTCCTGTTGGATAAAGGTATTATCGGAAGTAGCTTGTACGCCTGTATCCAAAGATCATTTCACGGATGTGAAATGATCTTTTCACAAGGGTGAAACGATCGTATCACGAGCGTGAAAAGATCTCTTCACATCCGTGAAAAGATCAGATCGTTCGGAGCTTGGCTATATTATCCACCGTTCTTATCCCGTGAGTGGGATTACTTGCGGCACAGATCTTCAATTGATTGTTACGATATCACGAGTCCATCCCCTTTATTTACTAAAGATGGGAATCAGATAGGTTAGTTTCGCGGATATTATTTGGCTGGAAGATTTAGAGAAAGTGTCTCCTTTACGGCTATTGAACATATCGCCCAGCGCATAGTAATAACGACCTTCCAACAGGAAAGAGCCTATTCCGGTGCGGAGCTCGATTCCCGGTCCGCCGCAAAGCCCCCAATCGAACTTCTTTTGGACTTCCAATGTATGTTGTTTGTCCGGGCGGTTCGCGTTCGGGTTCTCGCCATTAAGGTTCGACTCCGTGCTTTCGCTCAGCGCATAACCGATTTTAGGCCCTAGATTGACGAATACACGCACTCGCTTGCTTCCGAAATGGATGTGCGTCAAGAACGGAAGCTCCATATAGTTTACCGTACGGCTATATTTATATTGAGGTTTCTCCTCAAACTTCTCTTCCCATCCATGTTGGGTAAAGTTCAATTCCGCCTGTATGCCTAAATTGGGTTCCGTATTCCAACGTATCGTCGCTCCCCCGTTAAACCCAAGTTTCATCTTCGTAGGGACTTTTGGGGCAAAACTTACGCTAGAGAAATTTAATCCGAAGGACGCTCCAACCGCAAGCTCTTGCTTAAAAGTACTTTTCTGCGCATGGCAAATCGATAAGCTTGCCATGCACAGAAATATCGCTACAAATATCTTTTTCGTCATCATATCAATTATCTTACCTCACTGCGGGTTACCGTATAATCATTCTTGTAATGTACAATAAACAAGTTCGTATTGATAAAACCGCCCCAATTATTCACTCTATGGAAATCGAATCCGGTCTGGATGCTCTTATAATGGATCTTGTCTAAATTATTCTCGAAGTTCGAGCCATATTTATTGATGGCGCCTAGGAAATACATACCCGTGTCAAAGCCTAGGATTCCATATTTCGGGAATGTGTTGATTAAATTCTTGCTATACCAGTTTTTATAATCGGAATAAAAGCTATGGACTTCCGGAGATAAGTTGTCCGCATAGAAATTACTATAGATATAGGTGTTCAATGCGTAGAAGTCCTCCAGACACTCTCTTGTATAGGTCTGCCATTCCGGATAACCGAATAGGTTGACCATATAAGGCTCTTTCTCATCCTCTTTCAACTCGGAAAGCATACGGAGCGGTGCCTTGATCTTATTCACCGCATCTAAGGAGGCGGAGGTTGGCAATACCACATTCCGCTTGTCCCTTACCATGGCTGCCTCTATATCCGTGGCGAAAGTATCCCCTTTATAAGTTACTTCCTTGAACGGGATATCGCGTTGCTGCATCTCCGTCTTGAAGGCTTTGATAAATTCCGGCTTTTCTTCTTTATCCTTTATATTGACAAGTATGATATTGTAATCCGAGAATAAATCGCATCCGGCTTGTGCCGCCTTGGAGTATAAATAGGAATGAGGTGTGTTTACTTGATAAACATTCGCGTTTGACAAGACATCATCATTCTTGGAGGTGAAAGGGATCACGTATTTGATATTATGCTTTTGGGCAAAATCAGCGATCAATCCGATTTGGTCGTTCTGTACGGCGCCAATGATCAAATTAGCGTTTGATAACGCATCTTCTTTCAATATCTCCTTGACTTTCTTCGTACCGTTTCCAGTATCATATACCGATAGCTCGATAGAGGTTCCCATATTTCGTAAGCTGTCGACCGCCAATAGCAATCCCTCGTAATATTCCACGAAACGGGAGGTTGCGGATGATTGCGTTGTCTCGTTCGTCATGAACGGCAACAATAAGGCGACTTGGATACGGTTCACCTTCTTTATATCTTTAGGAGTAGAGAGGAGGGCGTTCACCTCACGCTCTTCCGGCTGTCTTATGTTTTGGGTGATCACTTCTTCACTGGCTACCGGTATCTTGATAACCATGCCCGCTTTTACTCCGTTTTTCAGCTCGGGGTTGAGTCTTAAAAGCTCCACGCTGGAAATATCGAACTTCCGGCAGATACGGTACATGGTCTCTTTTTTCTGTATGGTATATTCCATTTCCTTCTGTACGGTCTTTTTTTCCGTAGTAGGCAAGGTTTCCAGTCGTGTCGGCGGGATCCGGATATTCTTGCCAATCGTAAAGGTCGATGTGGAGAGACCCGGATTGGCGGCGATAATATCCGTGGCGGGCACTGAATATTTAATGGATAAAGAGTACAAGGTCTCTTTCGGCTGGATCGTATGGTATGTATAGTTATCTGCTTTGCCGGAAGGTGCGATAGCGGAGTCCTTCTGCGGGATTCTTAACGTAGAACCGGCCTTGATCCCTTCTTTACTTTCCGGATTCAACCGATAAATATCCTCTACGCTTACGCCATACATGGTCGCTATGGCGTATACGGTTTGTCCGCGTTCGATGGTATGATAAAATATATCGCTCCCTTGTTCGTTAGTAAAAATAACTTGCTTATTATTCTTTTGGGAATAAACGGTTACGCTCGATAAACTTAAAAAGAACGTCAATGCGTATATACTAATCTTGTTCATTTGCTGTTCGGAGTATTTTGTGACAAAGATAGTGAATTTTGCTTATCATGCTACGTATGTCCTTTTATTTCCCTAATTTTGGAACCGTAATTTTTAGACTATATATGCTAAAGAAGGAATTAAGAAAGATACTGTTATCGCTAAGTTTTGTGTTTGTAGTGGCTGTCTCGTATGCCCAATATGTGGTGACGGGAGGAAGTGGTAGCCCGATGAAAGCCACGCAGAGTTCCGGCGATTCCGCCGAGCGGCTTGAGGTCTACTTGGTGTATGGAATGGATAATGTGACGATTAGTTATACTTCATCCTCTTCTTCTTCGCATCAATGGTACCGTTATAAAACCAAACGATTGGAGGCAGAGAAAGTCGCTTCCACCCAAAATGGAACTACTTCCACCATTCGGAATGTAGAGGAGGGATATGGCTATTTTGTCGAGGAAGGAGCCGTATCTCGTTACATCTGGATCGTTGATTACAGCAAATACACCTTAAACATATCCAACCTGCATGTCTCTGATAATAGCGATCCATGTAGCGGATTGGTCTTGGCTGGGACAGGTACGATCCAACCTATTTATTATTATTGGCCGAATACGGGAACAAGACGTGAACTGTCTCGCCAATTTGATGTTATTTATAATACATTGGAATATAATTCGGATAAAAAAGAATATACCTCTAAACAAGAGACGGCGGTCATCGAGGGTAATTTGTTCGGTAAATCCATTCCCGCTCCTTGGTGTGATACGGAGATCTGTGTGAAAGGCGATTATTTCGCTCGTCATTTTGGAAAGGAGGTCACGCTTTGTATCGATGAATATCAGGCCGCTGCGGCAGATGCTCATATAGACACGTTGCTGATTGAGCAAGAGGCCCCGAATATGAATACGACGAAGAGCGGTTATTGCGCTCCCGCCACTGTTCAATTCTCGGCTATCGCGAATACGCCGACAGCCGCCCTGTTTAATTGGAAAATCTATCGGCAAGGGGAAGAAGATAATCCGGTCGTTCGTTTTACGGGTGAGGAAGTGGATTATACGTTCAACCAATCCGGGACTTTTATCATCAAGTTGGAAGTAAGCGACCAAAGCACTACTTGCAGCACGGAAGATGAGGTTCAGATTGATATCTCGGAGTCTTATCTGATGATACCGAACGCATTCTCCCCGGGTACCACGCCCGGAATTAATGATGAGTTCCGGGTTGCCTATAAGTCGTTGGTGAAATTTAAGGCATGGATATTTAATCGCTGGGGCCTACAGATGTATTACTGGACAGATCCGGCCCAAGGATGGGATGGTAAGAAAGGTGGTAAATACGTTCAGCCGGGTGTGTATTTTTATGTGATAGAAGCCGAAGGTTCCGATGGTATTAAGTACAAGGAAAAAGGCGATATAAACATTCTTAGACCTAAAACAATTCAAGATGAAAATGAGAATATCCAAGAATAATTTAGCTAGTTTTTTATGTGGAGGCGTCGTTTGCTTGACCGCATGTATCTCGATGGGTTCGAATGACGTGGAAAAAGTGATAGAGAGCCGTCCGGTTGTCTCATCCATGACCCTGTCGCCGGATGTTCCGTCCTCGGTTCCTTTTTGTGGGAAACTAATCGATATTACCCGCTATGATATGCGGGAAGCCTATGACCGTGAATTGAGTAGCTTTACTTATTTCCATTCTACGACGATGCTTCTGATCAAGCGGGCGAACCGTTATTTCCCGGTGATCGAGCCGATCTTGAAGGCGAACGGCATTCCCGATGATTTCAAATATCTAGCGGTGATAGAAAGCCATTTGGACCCCCGTGTATCCTCTCCGGCTCGTGCTGTCGGGATGTGGCAATTACTGGAGGGCACGGCAAGGGAGTATGGTTTGACAATCACCCCGACGGTCGACGAGCGTTGCCATGTGGAGAAAGCGACCGGGGCGGCTTGCCGCTATTTGAAGGCCGCCTATAAGAAATATGGAGATTGGGCGGCGGTAGCCGCTTCTTATAATGGCGGCATGGGACGTATATCCGGTGAGCTGGTCAAACAAGATGCGGATTCCTCCTTTGATCTCTGGCTGGTGGAGGAGACTACCCGTTATATTTATCGAATCATGGCGATCAAGCAAATTTTCGAGAATTCGTCGAAGTACGGTTTTGTGCTTCGTGCCCGTGACCTGTATAAGCCGATCCCTACCGTAGACGTGGCTGTAAGCCAAGATATACAGAATCTGTCGGCTTTCGCTAAAGAGCATGGGATCACTTATGCGGACTTGAAACGTTTTAATCCTTGGCTCCGTGATCGGAAGTTGGTGACAGGTGGGAAGACCTATAAATTAAGCATTCCTCAAGAAAAGGATATGTATTATAAGACCCCGAATACGGAAGTATACGATTCGGCTTGGGTCGTGTCGGAGAATTGATCCGATTTTTATTGATACAAAAAATAAAGTGTTTCATTTAGATGGTATAACTGCCCATCGTAATGAAACACTTTTTCTATACTATTTCTCGTTTAAACTGATTCAGTCTATTAGTCAACGATCGTCACACGGTGACCGTTGAACACGTTCAATCCGAGTTTATTCATTACATACTTAATAGCAAGCTGTGCCTTTACAGAGTTACCAGCTTGGTCAATAGGAGGAGCGAATGCGGAAATACCGAATTGTCCGGGAAGTACACCCATGACACCACCGCCTACGCCAGTTTTTGCGGGAATACCGGAAGTGTACAACCAATCACCGGTGTGTTCATAAAAACCTACGGTAGAGATCATGGAAGTGATCTTCGGAGATAATTCTGCATCGAATACTTGTTTCTTTGTCACAGGATTGAGACCTAAATTTGCGACCGTAGCGGCAGCGACAGATAGTTGCTTAGCCGTGATACCCAAAGAACATTGACGGGTATACAGATCCAAAGACATATCCGGATCGTCATAAATGCGATTGTAATTCTTTAGCAACCAAGCGATGGAGCGGTTATTGAAGTTTGTTGCGGACTCGGATTTATAGAGTTCGTCGATCAACTGCGGTGCGCTTCCGCACAAATCCGTGATATTGGCTACGATAGCATCCCACTTCTGTTTGGAATCACCGACAGGCTTCACCATACTACAAGCCGTGATAGCGCCGGCATTTACCAATGGGGTAGAAGGATGGTCGTTTTCCAATAAGATAGCGATGATGGAGTTAAATGGCAATCCGGTAGCGTCGGCACCAATCTTCTCCAATAATTCTTTCGCTCCGTATTGGCGCAGTACCAAGATAGCGGTGTGTACTTTCGATACGGATTCAATACCGAAACGATATTCGGAATCTCCCACCTCGATGGTTTGTCCGTTTAAAAGGCAAATACTGATTCCGAATAGATTTTTATTGATATTCGCCAGATAAGGAATGTAATCGGCATTCTTACCATCCGTATTTGTCTTGTAAAGATCGTAAGCCTGTTGAGCTACTTCCTTAATTTGGGCGATCGTTATTTTTTTGTCCATATATGAATTGGATTAAAGAAGGCGTGTATGAAAACACTGATAGCCCTTTCATGCACGCCTTGATGAATTTTGTTTTTATTTCTTAGCGTTGCTCATTGCGGTGTGAGTAAATACCTTACCCTTAACCGGAACGTTCTTGTCTTGAGCGATGCGAGTAGGAGTCGGATATTCAAGTTTCTCCAATGCCTCTACAGCGTTCTTGATATCACCTAATAACATATCGGCCATATCACGGCTGAAACCTTGACGAACTACGACACGCATAACCACGTAGTTATCCAGCTTCTTCGGTAGTGTATACGCTGGAACCATCCAACCGCTTTGTTGCAATTTATCTTGCAAATCGTAAAGTGTCCATTTGGCGTTCTTAGCGTAATCCGGTTTCATGTACCAAATAAACAATGGATTCACAACCTCGTTGCTGTAATTAACGAATGGGGCCATCTTACCGATTTCTTGGTGGATGTATTTCGTGATTTCCATACTGTTATATTGGATTTGTTTGTAGCCCTCGAATCCGAGACGAATAAACTGATAGTATTGTCCGAGGATTTGTGCGGCAGGACGAGAGAAGTTCAAACCAACCTGAGTGATATTCGCTCCAAGATAGTTTACGCTGAATGCCATTTCTTCCGGCAAATATTTCTTGTCTTTCCAAACAACCCAACCCAATCCCGGGTAAACCAATCCGAATTTATGTCCGGATGTGCTGATAGAAAGAACCCATTTCAAACGGAAGTCCCATTTTGTCTCCGGGCTTAAGAACGGAAGGATAAAACCACCGCTGGCGGCATCTACGTGGATAGGTATATCATAACCGGTCTTGGCATTGTATGCGTCGAGCGCTTTGTCCAAGGCTTCTACGTCATCGTTCAGTCCTGTCCATGTTACACCTTGGATAGGAACGATACAAATCGTGTTCTCGTCACACATCTTAAGCGCTTCTTCCGGATCAAGTGTCGTCTTGTCTAAAGTCAAGGGAACTTCACGCATTTCGATTTGCCATAGCTGGGCGAATTTCTCCCATACGACTTGGAAGCCAGTAGAGATCACGAAATTAGGCTTGTCAGTTGGTTTACCTTGTGCTTGTCTCTTTTTGCGCCAACGTAACCAAGCGGCTACACCACCTAGCATACAAGCCTCTGAAGAACCGATAGCCAAGGCTCCGGTTTTCCATTTTTCTTGCTCGGGAGAATTCCAAAGACTCGCCATGATATTAATACATTTGGCGTTCATAACAGCGATTCTCGGATACTCTGTTTCGTCAATATAGTTGATGTTGATAGCTTCGTTCATCAATTTTGTCGCGTACTCGTCCATATACGTAGTAACGAATGTAGCTAGGTTCAAGCGAGGCTGTGTTTGTGCGAAAGTCTCGTCTTTAACCATTTGATAAGCGATCTCCGGGGTTGTAGGGCCATCAGGAATCTTATCTACTGGAGAGGGTGTCAACATCACTTCTGAGCCAAAAATCGCTGTTTTGGCATCGCCATTTCTGAAATTTGAGTCTTTCATTTTTCTTTAGTTTTTTTGTTAATAAAATGATTTGAGTCAATGGAATACTGCTTCCACTGAGCGTTTATGCCAAAACAGATTATGGATTGGAATGTTTTTTGGATTTACATTATTTGGGGTTTATTAGCGATACAAGTCCAGTCCTCTTGGAAAGAGCGAAAATGATGAACTTTCACATAAAATGTTTGTTTTGATTAGATAAAAACGTAAAACTAAATCTTTATGAGAATACAGACAGGCCGGGGCACAATTCCCCTTATAACTCTGGTAGGGATATGGTCTATCTCCGCTTTAAATGCATTACCGGGTTTAGCGGTTTCTCCGATATTAGGGAAACTTTCCGTTATTTTTCCTCATTCTACGGAACTGGATATTCAGATGCTTTCCTCTTTGCCATCGTTATTGATAATTCCATTTATTATATTGTCGGGTAAATTAACGGAGAAAGTAAATGAGATACGTCTATTGCAATTAGGCTTGGTGATCTTTGCCCTAAGTGGTATTCTATACTTACTCTCTAATAAGATGTGGCAGTTGATAGCGGTGAGCGCCTTAATGGGAATCGGATCTGGCTTGATCGTACCCTTATCGACCGGTTTGATTTCTCGTTTCTTTATCGGGAAATACCGGACGAAGCAATTTGGTTTAAGTTCTGCTATTACAAATGTAACGTTGGTATTAGCCACGATCTTAACGGGATATCTGGCGGAGGTGAATTGGCATTTACCGTTTGCCGTTTATCTATTACCCTTGATTTCCATCGTACTTTCCGTATACTTGAAAAGGAGTATGGAGAATGAGCCGGCGATCGTATCGAAATCAGAAGTGAAAGCCCCTGTCGCAGCAGATCCCGTCACGGTTCGGGGTAAATATGGTGTGGATATAAAGCATCTGGTACAAATCATGTGTTTTTATGGATTGGCTACGTATTTAGTGATTATTGTCAGCTTTAACTTACCGTTTTTAATGAAGGAATATAAGTTTACAAGCGGTAATTCCGGATTAATGATATCATTGTTTTTCTTGGCTATTATGGCTCCCGGTTTTATCTTGAATCAGATCGTTGATTTATTTAAGCAAAAGACAAAATTTGTCAGTCTATTGGCGATCGCTTTAGGGATGGCTTTGATTTTGATATCTCGTACGGAATGGCTAATTGGATTGGGATGTATTTTTATCGGTTTCGGATATGGTGTTATCCAGCCAATCGCTTATGATAAAACGACTCGTACGGCCATTCCTGAGAAAGTTACATTGGCATTAGCTTTCGTGATGGCGATGAATTATTTGGCGATATTACTTTGTCCGTTTATTATCGATTTCTTCCAGTCTATGTTCCATGTCAAAAGCCAGCAATTCGCGTTTATTTTTAATCTCTGTATTGCGCTGGTCGCTACGATCTGGGCTTATGTAAAACGAGACTCGTTCCTTTTCAACGATAAAATATGATTTACGAATATAAAACTAAAAAACGATAGACAGTGAAAAATAAGAAAACAGAAGCTAATATTAGCATGGTGGTCTCAAAAACTTTCAGTGGATTGAATATGAACGCCTTGAAATACTTGCTTCCCTTATGGATGAGCCCGTTGACGGGCGCTTCTTTCCGATGCGTGTTTGCGGCCGTGGCGTTTTGGGTGATCGGCTGGTTTATGAAACCGGAGGTTTCTACGACGAAAGATAAGGTGTGGCTATTCTTACTAGGCGCTATCGGTATCTATGGTTTTATGTTTCTTTATTTAGTGGGGCTTAGTAAGACAACGCCGGTCTCGAGTTCTATTTTCACGAGCTTGCAACCGATCTGGGTATTTTTGATTATGGTATTCTTTTATAAGGAAAAGGCTACTTGGATGAAAATACTCGGTATCTTGATTGGTTTATCCGGGGCCTTGGTTTGCATCTTGACCCAGCAAAGCGACGATTTAGCGGCGGACGCTTTTAATGGAAATATGCTATGTCTGGCTAGCTCCGTGTTTTATGCCGTGTATCTGGTATTAAGCCAGCGGATCTTACAAAAAGTAGGGACGATGACGATGCTTCGATATACATTCACGGGCGCCGCTTTTTCCAGTCTATTGATTTTGCCGATAGAGGGCTTTCATGCTCCTTTATTCTCGGAGCCATTTCATTGGTGGCCTTTTGCCGTATTGATGTTTGTGCTTATTTTCCCTACGGTAATTAGTTATCTGTTGATTCCTATCGGATTGAAGTATTTGAAAACTACGTTGGTGGCTATTTATGGCTATCTGATCTTGATCGTGGCAACGATTACATCCCTATTGATCGGGCAAGACCGTTTCAGTTGGACACAGACGTTCGCCATTATCTGTATTTGCGCCGGGGTTTATCTGGTTGAGATAGCGGAAGGAAAAGAGAAAAAGACAGTCAAGGTTTGACTTATTAAATATGAACTATTAAATTGTAGCGTTATGGATAAAAAACAAGAAAAGAAAATCTGGAACTCTCAACTTGCGATTGAGAATCCGAAGAATGATAGGATCGCTGTTATTTACTCTGTAAAAGTTAGTAGTGTACGAATCCTAGAGAAACCTCGTAATCCGAAAAGAGGGAAGACCCGTTGACAATCATCATCCCCTATTCTATATATAAATATATGAATAGGGGATGACTGTCTATTTATTCTCCACTTCCATGCCCATGATATAATCGTTCATGAAATAGCCGTTTCCTATATGATGGTCCCGTGTGCCTATTTCCCGTAATCCCATATGTTTGTAGAAGCCTATGGCGGGATTGTAACGGTTTACGTATAATTCTATAGTGAAAGGCCCGGTATGTACCTCCTTCAAATAGTTAATACCTTGCTCGATGATAAAACGCCCGATTCCCGTGCCATGCATTTCCGGTAGGGAATAGATCTTTTGAAAATTGTACGTGTTTTCACCTGTTTTCTCTATGGATAAATAGCCTGCCGGCATATCGTCCGCCAATATAATAAAATATTGATGATGTAACTCTTCCATTTGTTTAAGAATGTTATCCGGAGCATACATCATATCGAACATATAATCCAATTGCTCTTTAGAAAGTATCTTTCCATACGTGTTCTCCCAAATGCGTGAGGCAAGGTCATGAATAAGAGAACGATCATCAATAGTCGCTTTTCTAATCGTAAACATGTTAATTTTGTATTTTGACTCACAAAGATACAAATAGACGAACAAAAATACAATATAGACGAATGTAAATAGAATTTTACTTGACTAGTGTTATTTTTTAGCTTGATTTCACACTTATTTTGATGTTAATCCGCGAAAAATAATAACTTTGTGGGCGTTTACTATTGAAAAATACAATTCAAATACATAATAGGAAATGGATACAAAGATTCAGGAACTAACAGACAAGATCTACAAGGAAGGTGTAGAGAAGGGGAACGAAGAAGCGGGGCGTATAATCGCCGAGGCCAATGCTCAAAAGGATACGATTCTTAAAGATGCGGAAGCGGAAGCGAAACGTATCGTAGCGGCTGCCGAGAAACAAGCTGCCGAGTTGAAGAAGAATACGGAAGCCGAATTGAAATTGTTCGCCACCCAGTCTGTCGAGGCATTAAAGAGCGAGGTGACAAACCTTATCACTGGTGATATCGCTAGTTCGAATGTGAAAGCGGCGTTGATGGATCCCGCCTATATGCAGAAAGTGATCCTTGAGCTTGTGAAAAGCTGGCCCGCTAATGAGTTCTTGACTATCCAAGCTTCTGATTCCGATGGCTTGAAGGCGTATTTTGAGGCCAATGCCAAAGGCTTGCTAGAGAAAAGGTATAAGATCGAGAAGGTAAGCGGAAAGAAAGCGTCTTTCTCTATTATCCCGGCGGGTGGGTCTTATAAAGTGACGTTTGGCGAAGACGAGTTCATCGAGTTCTTTAAAGAGTTCTTGCGTCCGCAATTAGTAGAAATGCTGTTCTGATATGAGTAAGTATTACTACTTAATCTCCGGACTTCCTAACATAGCGTTGGATGATAGTAAACTAGCCTATTCGGTCTGTGAGTTCCGGACGGAAATAGAGGATATGCTATCTTCTAAGGATAAAAAGCTGATTGATTTATTTTATTTGAAATATGATAATATAAATCTGCTGGCTCACGCTAAAAGACCGGACTCCGATCCGGATCAAAGAGGAAGAATAACGTATGATGAGTTCAATACTTTATATAAAGCGTTGAAGGATGAGGAAAAAATTCCCAAAAATGATAATCTCCCGCCTTATTTCGTGGACTTTTTTAAACTGTATCTAGCCGAAGAGGCTAAGGACACCAAAAGTGAGAAAGAATATATATCATGGGAAGACCGCTTGGCTGCGTTATATTATGAATATGCCATGAAATGTGGGAATAAGTTCGTGGCCGATTGGTTCGAGCTTAACTTGAATATCAACAATGTTCTTACTGCGATCACTTGCCGTAAATATGGATTTGATAAGGCCAATTATATCGTGGGGCATAATGAGATAGCGGAAAATATCCGTACGTCGAACGCCCGTGATTTCGGCTTGGGCGATTCCGTGGAATATTTGCCCGAGTTACAACGCATCGCCGAAGAGACCGATCTGATCGTTCGTGAGAAGAAAATCGATCTTTTGAAATGGAAATGGCTGGACGATAATACCTTCTTCAAGACGTTCGACATAGAGAGTGTATTCGCTTATTTATTGAAATTGGAGATGATAGAGCGCTGGGTAACCTTGGATAAGGCGAGAGGCGAGAAGACTTTCCGTGAATTGGTAGGCGCCATGAAGATGGGTAGTGAGAATGCGTTGGAAGAATTTAAAAGAAACAATATAAAATAAATTATGGCTACGAAAGGAATTGTAAAAGGAATCGTATCCAACCTAGTAACCGTAGAGGTGGATGGTCCGGTTTCTCAGAATGAGATCTGTTACATTTCTGTCGGAGGCGTGAAGCTGATGTCGGAAGTAATCAAGGTGATAGGTAAGAATGCCTTTGTACAAGTATTTGAGAGCACACGTGGTATGCGTGTCGGTGACGAGGCTGAATTCCAAGGGCATATGTTGGAAGTTACGCTGGGTCCGGGTATGTTGTCCCGCAACTATGACGGTTTGCAGAATGACTTGGACAAGATGGAAGGTGTATTCTTGAAACGTGGCGATTATACGTTTGCGTTGGACAATGATAAGAAGTGGGATTTCAAGCCTCTGGCTAAAGCGGGCGATACCGTGAGCGCCGGTGATTGGCTGGGAGAGGTGGACGAGAATTTCCAACCTCATAAGATTATGGTCCCCTTTAAGTTCGAGGGATCTTATACTGTGAAATCGGTGGTTCCAGCCGGACAATATACCATCAATGATACGATGGCTGTCCTTACGGACGAAAATGGCACGGACGTAAACGTGACGATGATCCAGAAATGGCCGGTAAAGAAAGCCATCACTTGTTATAAGGAAAAGCCCCGTCCATTCAAATTGCTGGAGACGGGCGTTCGTACGATCGATACCGTGAACCCGATCGTTGAGGGTGGTACCGGATTTATCCCCGGTCCGTTCGGTACGGGCAAGACGGTGCTTCAGCACGCTATCTCTAAACAAGCGGAAGCGGATATCGTGATTATCGCCGCCTGCGGTGAGCGTGCGAATGAAGTAGTGGAGGTCTTTACGGAGTTTCCGGAATTGGTAGACCCGCATACGGGACGTAAATTGATGGAACGTACGATCATTATCGCCAATACATCCAACATGCCGGTAGCCGCTCGTGAGGCATCCGTATATACGGCGATGACCATCGCCGAGTATTATCGCAGCATGGGCTTGAAGGTTCTGTTGATGGCCGACTCTACTTCCCGCTGGGCACAGGCTTTGCGTGAGATGTCCAACCGTTTGGAGGAGTTGCCCGGACCGGATGCCTTCCCGATGGACTTGTCCGCTATCGTGGCGAACTTCTACGCTCGTGCGGGATTCGTCCATTTGAAAAACAACGCTACAGGTTCCGTCACTTTCATCGGTACGGTATCGCCGGCCGGTGGTAACTTGAAGGAGCCGGTGACCGAGAATACGAAGAAGGTGGCCCGTTGTTTCTATGCCTTGGAGCAGGAGCGTGCCGACCGTAAACGTTATCCGGCCGTAAACCCGATCGAGAGTTATTCCAAGTATATCGAGTATCCGGAGTTTCAGGAATACATCGCTAAACATATCTCCCCGGAATGGATCGAGAAAGTAAACGAGATCAAGACCCGTATGTTGCGTGGTAAGGAGATCTCCGAGCAAATCAATATCTTGGGTGATGATGGTGTGCCTGTCGAGTATCACGTTACATTCTGGAAGTCCGAGTTGATCGACTTCGTGATCTTGCAACAGGATGCTTTCGATGCCATCGATGCGGTTACTCCGTTGCAACGTCAGGAATTCATGCTGGATAGAGTCGTAAATGTTTGCCGTTCAGAGTTTAAGTTTGATAACTTCCTTGAGGTTATGGACTACTTCAAGAAGATGATCAACATCTTTAAGCAGATGAACTATTCGGAATATGAGAGTGACCAATTCAAGAAGTTTAATACGGAACTGGATGAACTTTTGAAGGAGAGAATCGAAAATTAAAAGAGTTATGGCAACAAAAGCATTTCAAAAAATATATACGAAGATTACCCAGATCACAAAAGCTACCTGTTCGCTGAAAGCAACGGGAGTTGGGTATGATGAGTTGGCCTCTGTAGACGGAAAGCTGGCTCAGGTGGTAAAGATTATCGGCGACGAGGTGACGTTGCAGGTATTCTCCGGAACGGAAGGTATCCGTACGAATGCCGAGGTGGTATTCATGGGGAAGGCCCCTTCCTTGAAAGTAGGTGACCAGTTAGCCGGACGTTTCTTCAACGCTTATGGCGAGCCTATCGATGGCGGTCCGATCCCCGAGGGACGTGAGGTCGAGATCGGTGGTCCGTCCGTGAACCCGGTACGTCGTAAACAACCCTCTGAATTAATCGCTACGGGTATCGCCGGTATCGACTTGAATAATACCTTGGTAACCGGTCAGAAGATCCCGTTCTTCGCCGACCCCGACCAGCCTTTCAACCAAGTTATGGCGATGGTAGCCTTGCGTGCGAAGTCCGATAAGATTATCTTGGGAGGTATGGGTATGACGAACGACGACTACCTGTTCTTTAAGAATACATTTAGTAACGCCGGTGCCCTAGACCGTATCGTTAGTTTTATCAACACGACCGAGGACCCGTCCGTAGAGCGTATCTTGATCCCGGATATGGCGTTGAGCGCCGCTGAGTATTTCGCCGTGGAGAAGAACGAGAAGGTCTTGGTATTGCTTACCGATATGACCAACTACGCCGATGCCTTGGCGATCGTATCAAACCGTATGGACCAGATCCCGTCTAAGGACTCTATGCCGGGTTCCTTGTATTCGGATTTGGCGAAGATTTACGAGAAAGCCGTTCAATTCCCGGCGGGAGGTTCCATCACGATTATCGCCGTAACGACCTTATCCGGTGGTGATATCACGCATGCCGTACCTGATAATACGGGTTATATCACGGAAGGTCAGTTGTATTTGCGTCGTGATAGCGATGTGGGTAAGGTCATCGTCGATCCGTTCCGAAGCTTGTCTCGTTTGAAACAGCTGGTAACCGGAAAGAAGACCCGTGAGGATCATCCACAGGTAATGAACGCCGCCGTACGTTTGTATGCCGATGCCGCCAACGCTAAGACCAAGCTGGAGAATGGTTTCGACTTGACCGACTACGACAACCGTACCTTGTCTTTCGCCAAGGATTATTCTTCTAAGCTGTTGGCTATCGACGTAAACTTGGATACGACGGAGATGCTGGACGTAGCTTGGGGATTGTTCGCTAGATATTTCAGCCCGGAGGAGGTAAATATCAAACAAGGATTGGTTGATAAGTACTGGAAGTAAATTAAATAAACATGGCAATAAAGTTTCAATATAATAAAACCTCTCTTCAGCAATTGGAAAAGCAACTGAAGATGCGTGAACGCTCCCTGCCTACGATCAAGAGCAAGGAGAGCGCCCTGCGTATCGAGGTGAAGCGGACCAAGGACGAAGTGAATAAATTGGAACTTCAGCTAGAACGAGAGATTCAGAGTTACGAGAATATGGTGGCTTTGTGGAACGAGTTCAATCCGGAGCTGATCTCCGTGAAGGACGTTACGCTCTCCACGAAGAAGATCGCCGGCGTGATCGTCCCGTTATTGGACGAGATCAAGTTCGAGATCGGACACTATAGTCTCTTTAATGCCCCCGCATGGTATACGGATGGTATCGAGTTGCTGAAAAAGCTGGCTCGTACCGGTATCGAGGCGGAGTTCTCGGGCATGAAGCTGGAGTTGTTGGAGCATGCTAGGAAAAAGACCACTCAGAAGGTGAACCTGTTTGAGAAGGTACAGATTCCGGGTTATAAGGATGCGATCCGTAAGGTGAAACGGTTTATGGAAGACGAGGAGAGTCTTTCTAAGTCCTCACAGAAGATCATGAGAGCCAATCAGGAGAAACGTAAGGCAAAAGAAGAAAAAGAGGAGGCCGAGGTATGATAGTAAAGATGAGTAAATATGCCTTTATGGTGTACCATAAGGAGTATGATACGTTCCTTTCTACGCTTCGTGACTTAGGTGTCGTCCATATCAAGGAGACAAACTCCGTGATGGATAACGAGAGGTTGCAAGAGCTTCTGGCTGAGCGTAAACAGATCAATACGCTGATGCGTTACTTTAAGAACCTCCATGCGGCGGAGAAAGACGTTAAGTTTGCCCCGGCCCGTGAGTTGACGAAAGAGGAAGGCTTGAAGTTGGTGCGTAAGATAGAGGAATTGCAAGATAAGAAAGCGCAATTGATCGCTTCCAAGCAATCGATCGAGAAGGATCTGGCTTATATGGAAATATGGGGTGAGTTCAGTTATCAGAATATCAACCGTCTGAAAAGAGCGGGATACGATGTTACGTTCTTTACCTGTCCTACTGCTAAGTACGAGCCGGAATGGGGCGTGCTGTATAACGCCATTCTGATCAATAACTTCCAATCGGTAACGTATTTTATCACGATTACCAAGGAAGGTACCTTGATCGATATAGACGCTGAACGTCCGAAGATGCCGGTTCAAGGATTGGCGAAGTTGCGTGCCCGTCTGGATCAACGTACCAAGGATATCCAGAATGTGGAGGATGAGCTGAAACATCGTGCCGTGGGGGATTATAAAACGTTGGAGGAATTCGATAAGAACCTGCAGGACGAGTTTAATCTTTCTAATGCGTTAGTGCAGACAGATCGGCAAGCGGGTGATAAGCTCATGTTGTTGGAAGGTTGGGTGCCGACGGAAAACGCTCCGGCCTTGGAGCACGAGCTGGATAAGCAAGGTTATTTCTTCCAGCAATTAGAGATCGAGGATGGGGATAAGGTGCCTATCAAGCTACGGAATAATAAATTCAGTAAGCTGTACGAGCCTATCACGAAGATGTTCTCCTTGCCTAATTACGGTGAACTTGATCCGACCCCGTTGTTCGCCCCGTTCTTTATGCTGTTCTTCGGACTTTGTTTCGGCGATGGCGGATATGGTTTGCTGGTCATGATCGCTTGTACGATCTTGAAGAAGAAGGTGAACCCGGATTTCAAGCCTTATTTGACCTTGTTCCAGTATTTAGGCTTTGCCGCCTTATTGGTGGGTACTTGTACGGGATCTTTCTTCGGAGTGGCCTTGGCGGATATCCCGGCTTTGTCAAAGATCAAGAACTACTTTGTGAATAGCGACAACTTGATGACATTCTCTATTGTCATCGGTTTGGTACAGATCATATTCGGTAAATGTGTCGCTGCTTACAAGATCAAGATACAGAAAGGAACGAAACACAGTATCGCTCCGTTCGCTTGGGTGTTCGTGATCATATCCTTGGCATTGGCGTTCGGACTTCCGATGTTGAACGTTCACTTGCCGAACGCTGTCGTTATGGTATGTTACGGAATCGCCATCTTGGGTCTGGTTGTCGCTTATTTGTACAATACACCGGGCAAGAACGTATTCTTGAACTTTGGTACCGGACTTTGGAACACGTACAATATGGCCTCCGGATTGCTGGGGGATACGTTATCATACATTCGTTTGTTCGCTATCGGTCTGACCGGTTCCATCTTGGGTGGCGTATTTAATACGTTGGCGGTTACGATGACAGACGGTATGAATATCATGGCACGTGCGATCTGTATGTTATTGATCTTGTTAGTGGGTCACTCCATCAATATCGCTCTTTGTACGATCAGCTCCTTGGTACACCCGCTTCGTTTGATCTTCGTGGAATATTACAAGAACGCGGAGTTCGAAGGTGGAGGTAAGGCCTATGAGCCATTCAGAAAAGCATAACAATTAAACGAGAAAATAAAACAATAAAAGAATAATTTAAAAACACATTTTATTATGGAACCAATTTTATTAGCTTATGTAGGTATTGCGTTGATGACAGGTTTAACTTTTATCGGCAGTAGTTATGGTGTTACGATCGCAGGTAATGCGGTGGTAGGTGCGATGAAGAAAAATCCGGATGCTCTGGGTACGTACATCGCTTTAAGTGCGTTGCCTTCTTCACAGGGTTTGTATGGATTCGTGGGCTACTTTATGATGCAGAAGTTCTTGGTCGCTGATATTTCCATGTTGGCCGCTACGGCTGTTTTCGGCGCTGGTTTAGTGTTAGGTTTCGCTGGTTTTTACTCTTCAATCCGCCAAGCTCAAGTTTGCGCGAATGGTATCGCTGGTGTTGGTGCCGGACACAACGTATTCGGTGCTACGATGGTAATGGCCGTATTCCCAGAGTTGTACGCTATCTTGGCCTTATTGGTTGTGATCTTGATTGGCGGAACGATTCCTGTCGCCTAATCATTCAAACATCTGGATATAATAGAGGCCGTCCCGGACATTCCCGGGGCGGTTTTTTTGATTGGATCAATGAATAAACTATCTCTTTTAGTTTATTAACTATACAAATTAGTTTGGTAACTAAAAGTTTTAGTTACTTTGTCGCAAACAAGATAAGGTTATGAAACGACTTACGGTGAAAGAAGAAGAAATCATGGGCTGGTTCTGGCAGAAAGGCCCATTGTTCGTGAAGGAGCTACTTGAATATTACGAGGAGCCTAAACCTCATTTCAATACCCTTTCTACGATTGTCCGAGGCTTGGAGGAGAAAGGTTTCCTCGCCCATAAGAATTTCGGGAATAGCTATCAATATTATGCGGTCTTAACAGAAAAGGAGTATAGCAACGGTACGTTGAAAAATGTGATCGCTAAGTATTTCAATAATTCTTATCTGGGGGTTGTCTCTACGCTGATCAAGGAAGAGGATATCTCTGTGGATGATCTACGAAAACTAATAGATGATGTAGAACAAGGGAATCGTAAATAAGAACGAATATGGGAATCTTCTTTGTATATATCCTTAAATCATCCGTGTGCTTGACGATATTTTATCTGTTTTATAAGCTATTGTTGAGCCGTGATACCTTCCATCGTTTCAACCGGATCGCTTTATTAAGCTTGATCATGCTTTCGGTTATCATCCCATTTTGTGAGATTACTTTGGAGGAAGCGACGGCCATTCAGCGTCCGGTCATGGATTTGGAGAATTTGCTAGCGGCGGTTTCCATGAGAACGTCGGCAGAATCCGCTAGCCAACCTGTATGGTTACGAGTTATGGTGATAGCCTATATAATCGGAGGGATATTAACGCTTTGTCAATTCGCATATTCATTTTATGCCTTGTTTCGGTTGATGAGACAAGGTACACCGAAGCTGGTGGACGGAATCCATCTGATTCTTACGGACCAACCAGTCGTCCCGTTCAGTTGGATGCGAACGATCGTAATAAGCCGGAAGGATTTTGAGGAAAGTGGGATAGAGATCATGACGCATGAGATGGCGCATATAAAAGCCCGTCATTCCATTGATCTGCTGATCTCCGAGATTTGTATCCTGTTCCATTGGTTCAACCCATCTGTCTGGTTGTTGAGGCAGGAATTACAAAATATCCATGAATACGAGGCCGACGAGAGCGTATTAAATCAAGGCGTCGACGCAAAAAGATATCAATTATTATTAATCAAAAAAGCTGTTGGTGCACAGCGCTTCACTTCTATGGCCAACAGCTTTAATCACAGTTCACTTAAAAAGCGAATAGCTATGATGTTAAAACAAAAATCAAGTCCATGGGCACGGTTGAAGTATCTGTATGTACTCCCGTTGGCAGCCTTAACGGTGGTAGCCTTTGCCCGTCCGGAAATCTCTCACGAATTGGAGAAGATTTCGAGTGTCAAAATTAGCGAAATTATTCCGGTTCAGGAAAAAAAAGAGCCTAAAAGAAATGTAGAGGTTGAGACCCTCGCTAGGGATTCGGTCGTTTTTGAAAAAGATATGCAAGCGATACAGGAAAAGGTCTCGGCCGTGATGGAGAAATACCAGCCGGAGATTGACAAGGCGGTCGAAGAGGCTGTGAAAGCGGCGAATATCGACGAGATCGTTTCTGCGGAAATGGCGAAACACCAAGCTGAGATCGATAAGGCTGTGCAAGCGGCGATAGAGGCAGCCAAGATAAATGAGACTATTGCCGCCGAGATGGAGAAGATCCAACCGGAGATCAACCGAACCATAGAGGAGGCCATGAAAGCCATAGACATCAATGAGAAGGTTGCTAAGGAGGCATCAAAGGTAAAATCCTCTTTCTCCGGTATTGTTTATATCGATGGAGTGGAATCATCTAAAGAGAGGATGGACAATTTGAATCCCGATCATATTGCGTCTATGAATGTGTACAAAGGAAACGAGGCGATCGCTAAATTCGGAGAGAAAGGTCGTAATGGTGTTATCGAGATAAAATTGAAGAAATAACTTTAGTCTTCCCCCTTTACTATTCTCATTCGTGAGATAGGGTAAAGGGGATCTCTTTTTAAATACATTTGTTCATTCATTTACAAAACAGTATTTAAAATAGGGATATGGATGAGAAAGGATTTGTAGAAGGTATGAGGGAGTATATAGCCCAGTTGAATCGAGAAAAGCGATATTCCTCGGCTAAGAGTTATCAAGACGCATTAAACTCCTTTATAAGGTATAGCGGAACCGACTGTATAGCTTACTCGGCTATTAATAAGGATAATCTTCGCCGGTACGAGGCTTATTTATTGGAGAACGGCTGTATGCGCAATACGATTTCCACTTATATGCGGCGTTTGCGTTGTATCTATAACAAAGCGGTGGAGAACGGTAAGGCGGAATTTATTCCCACTTTATTCAAGGGGATTTTTACGGGTGTGGAAAGTAAGCGTAAGAAGTCCTTGCCTATCGAGGATTTACACCGTCTGATGACAGTCCCGGTGGAGGATGGGAAGCAGAGAAAGACACAGTTGGCGCTTTGCTTGATGTTTCTGTTTGGGGGTATGTCTTTCGTTGACTTTGCCCACTTGAAGACCGGTAATATCAAAAACGGTATATTAGATTACAACCGTCAGAAGACCGGGACACCGATGAGACTGGAGATCTTGGAGACAGCCGAGACAATGTATAAGGAATTGTCAGGAGAGAAAGTGCAAGATTCCGGATATTTATTTCCCTTTCTGAGTGGCACCAGAGAGGGGCGTGAGGAATACCTCGAATACAATGCGGCACTATTTCGATTTAACCGGAATTTAAAAGCGTTGAAAGAATTTGCGGGAATTACCTCGGATGTCACCTCTTATACGATTCGCCATTCTTTCGCCACGACATTAAAAGAACAAAATGTCCCGATTGAAATGATCAGCGAACTATTGGGGCATAAATCTATCAAGACAACACAAATTTATTTAAGGAGTTTCTCTTTAGGGAAAATGACGGAGGTTAATAGCGCCTGCTTTGGCGGTGTCTATAATTATGAATCTCAAGCGGGGTGAGGCTACTTGGAGAGTAGCGTATTCTTTCACGGCGCAAATGTAATAAAAAATAGCTAAAAACAAGCGAATAGATCCGCTTGTTTGTTCATTATTGGTGTTTGACCCTCTCTATTCTTTGATTTTTCCATTTTTTCCTAGACGTATAGACACGGTGATGCGGGCGAAACGACTCCTTGTTTTCGGTATCATTCCGCCATGTCTCATAATCTGTGTGTATCCCTGTAGAGATGGGGCGTGCCCCGTCTCATCCCTTCAAAATGGTATTTAAAATTACTCCCAGACGGTGGGAGACGGAGCACGCTCCGTCTCTACAACCGGGTAATAACCATTCTCCTACCTTTTTACGCTACTCTCCAAGTAGCCTAAGATTTCGAGAGATGGTAATTTTCAGTAATGCCATATTTGAAAATATAAAACGCTGTTTATCAAGATGATATAAATGATTCTTGGTAGGGCTCTGAATTGCCATGGGGTCTGTTTTCGGGCCATGGGATAACCACTAGAAAAGATAATCATAGAGATGGATATATTGACAAGCAAGTGCTCGGATAGGTTCATGACGCATGTTCGTAAGCGACGTGATCAAGAGGCTGTCCGCTGGTACGTGCTCACGCTTCCTACCGCCGGTGGCGGGCGTGACAAGATCAGCCCCTCGAAGGGACTGGACGTTGAGCTTTCCCGCCGCGAGCGTCGTGGGGAGGCCTTGTTCGAGTATTTCT
>NZ_RAYG01000090.1:0-1166 GCF_003670185.1 Parabacteroides sp. CH2-D42-20
TCTAGGACCAGCTTACAAGCCTCCGGTATCAGCATGAAGAAACGAATGATATCCTTGTGCGTCACCGTAACAGGACCGCCCCGCTTGATCTGTTCCTTGAATAACGGGATCACGGAACCGTTCGATCCCAGCACATTGCCGAAACGAGTCGTCACGAATTGCGTGCGACCGCTCACCTTCCCATCCTTGATGGCTTGATCCAAGCTCTGCACGTAGATCTCGCAAATACGTTTCGAGCAGCCCATCACGTTCGTGGGATTCACCGCCTTGTCAGTCGATACCATAACGAACTTCCTCGTGCCATATTTCACCGCCAAGTCAGCGATCACCCGGGTACCGTCCACGTTGTTGCGGACACTCTCCTCCGGATTATCCTCCATCATAGGTACATGCTTGTAGGCCGCGGCATGAAACACGTAATCCGGACGATGCTCCTCGAACAGCTCCTCCATGCGTTCACGCACACAAATATCGCTCACAACCGTATAGGATTCTATATTCGACCACTGACGAGCCATCATCAAGCGGACATCGTGCAAAGGGGTCTCCGCCTGATCTATCAAGACCATACGTTCCGGGGCGAACTGGGCAACCTGCCGCACGATCTCGCTACCGATACTCCCGGCGGCTCCTGTTATCAGAATCCGCTTACCGGTAATCTGCTTCCTCACCGCCTCCAAGTCTATCTCGATCTTATCACGGGGCAGTAAATCCTCTATATTCACCTCCCTCAACTGGGTATGGCTCAAGTCGCTCTTTCCGTCCCACTCTTGGGCGGCAGGAGTCATATAGATCTTTATATTCGCCTTGATCAGCCTGTCCACCATCTCCTGATTATTCCGGATCGCCTCAACTTTCAATGGAGACACCAGCAAGACATCGGCTTGCAGCCTTCTCATCACACCAATCAAATCCTCGTTATTCGGATAAACCTTGACTCCCATTAAATACCGATTCCCAATCTCAGCCATGTCCGAGATAAATCCAGCCAGCACAAACCGGGCCGGATCTTGATTCTGGATACTTTTCGCCAAACTCACCCCACCTTGCTTCACGCCATAGATAAAGGCACGTTCCGCCTTAGCCACCCGAAAAGTACTTACATAAAAATATTTCACGAACACACGCATCATCCACATCAAGCTCATAGCCAACAACGCGGAGAG
>NZ_RAYG01000091.1:0-1166 GCF_003670185.1 Parabacteroides sp. CH2-D42-20
TCTAGGACTAGCTTACAAGCCTCCGGTATCAGCATGAAGAAACGAATGATATCCTTGTGCGTCACCGTAACAGGACCACCCCGCTTGATCTGCTCCTTGAATAACGGGATCACGGAACCGTTCGATCCCAGCACATTACCGAAACGAGTCGTCACGAATTGCGTACGCCCCCTCACCTTCCCATCCTTGATAGCCTGATCCAAGCTCTGCACGTAGATCTCGCAAATACGTTTCGAGCAGCCCATCACGTTCGTGGGATTCACCGCTTTGTCGGTCGATACCATAACGAACTTCCTCGTGCCGTATTTCACCGCCAAGTCTGCGATCACCCGGGTACCGTCCACGTTGTTGCGGACACTCTCCTCCGGATTATCCTCCATCATAGGTACATGCTTGTAAGCCGCGGCATGAAACACGTAATCCGGACGATGCTCCTCGAACAATTCCTCCATGCGTTCACGTACACAAATATCGCTCACAACCGTATAGGATTCTATATTCGACCACTGACGAGCCATCATCAAGCGGACATCGTGCAAGGGGCTCTCCGCCTGATCTATCAAGACCATACGTTCCGGGGCGAACTGGGCAACCTGCCGCACGATCTCGCTACCGATACTCCCGGCGGCTCCTGTTATCAGAATCCGCTTACCGGTAAGCTGCTTCCTCACAGCCTCCAAGTCTATCTCGATCTTATCACGGGGCAGTAAATCCTCTATATTCACCTCCCTCAGCTGGGTATGGCTCAAGTCGCTCCTCCCGTCCCACTCTTGGGCGGCAGGAGTCATATAGATCTTTATATTCGCCTTGATCAGCCTGTCCACCATCTCCTGATTATTCCGGATCGCCTCAACTTTCAATGGAGACACCAGCAAGACATTAGACCGTTTTTTCCTCATCACAGAAACCAATTCCTCATCATTCGGGTAAACCTTGACTCCCATTAAATATCGATACTCTATCTCCGCTATGTCCGAGATAAACCCCGCCAGCACAAACCGGGCCGGATCCTGATTCTGGATACTCTTCGCCAAACTCACCCCACCTTGCTTCACGCCATAGATAAACGCACGCTCAGCCTTAGCCACACGAAAAGTACTTACATAAAAATATTTCACGAACACACGCATCATCCACATCAAGCTCATAGCCAACAACGCGGAGAG
>NZ_RAYG01000092.1:0-1083 GCF_003670185.1 Parabacteroides sp. CH2-D42-20
ACGGTCAATAGCTTGTAATCCGACTCGTCTCTTCTCAAGATATGTTTGCGGGCGTACGAGCGGAGCGAGCGATCCGTAACGGACACCATCACGATCGGGAACGGGTAGGCGAACAGGCGCAACGGCATGGTCTCGCTATCTGGAAATGCACGATACAACTGATAGGCCGAACACTCAAAAGCCACCCAGTAAGCCCCCGTACAATACAGGTGTATTGAGTTTTGGTTCGCACGCTCACGATCCATGATCTCTGTCAAACGCTCACGCAACAGGTTCATCAACCGGAGGCCGGAAGGAACCTCGCACGTCTCTCTCTCTTTTCTCATATCTTTCATTTATCGCTATGCGCAACTTTTACTTATCAACTGATCCCGTGTCCGAGCCAACGGTCGTAATCACGTAAACGACGTATCAACACGGACTTGCTCTTCTTGGGCGAGGCCTCCTCCATCCAAGGGTCAACCAACTCGTGCGCCATGCGCTGATAGAGGCTGCTGTCCGTACAGCCGTACAGCGTGACCAGCAACAAGGCACGGGATTGCCCCGCTTTTATCACCGGGAGCATGCTGCGCATCGTGGAGCGCAAACGATCGAACTCATCCTCCTCGCCCAAAAGCTTATAGGCAGGAAGGAGCAACGAGTAAAGCTTGCAACGGATCACGTCGGTCTCACCACGGAGAGAGGCGTAGCCACGCAGGACCTCACGGGCCAGACAGGCATCCTCCTCCACTACGCTGCCGGACGAATGGTAACGCCCCAAGGCCCCGTGCAAGCCTTCCGACAGACGGTCGTTGTCCAAATGGGTATACACGTGCTTGCCCCCCGTGTTCAACTCGATCAACTCATACTCCCCAGCTCTCACCTCGAACAAGGGAACCCACATGCAATCGAGGATACGCACCATCACGTCCTTATGGCCACCGCCCGGCTGTACCACCACCTCGGCCTCCATGTCGGCAAACGGGCCGGAGGTGATACGCACACGGTCGCCTTTCAACAGGTGGCCACTATCAGGCACGTACACCGGAAGCTCGTTGGAGTAAGACGCCGCGACCCAACGTAAGGTCTCCATCTCACGATCCG
>NZ_RAYG01000093.1:0-1070 GCF_003670185.1 Parabacteroides sp. CH2-D42-20
ACGGTCAATAGCTTGTAATCCGACTCGTCTCTTCTCAAGATATGTTTGCGGGCGTACGAGCGGAGCGAGCGATCCGTTACGGACACCATCACGATCGGGAACGGGTAGGCGAACAGGCGCAACGGAGTGGTCTCGCTATCCGGAAATGCACGATACAACTGATAGGCCGAACACTCGAACGCTACCCAGTAGGGCCCCGTGCAATACAGGTGTATTGAGTTTTGGTTCGCACGCTCACGATCCATGATCTCCACCAAACGTTCTTTCAGCAATAGCATCAAACGGATGCCGGAGGGAACCTCCTCTTTTTCTCTCTTATCTTTGATTTCCATCTTGCTTATTCTTGCGGATTTACTCTTGATGTCCGAACCAACGGTCGTAATCCCGTAAACGACGTATCAACACGGCCTTGCTCTTCTTGGGAGAAGCCTCCTCCATCCAAGGGTCAACCAACTCGTGCGCCATGCGCTGATAGAGGCTGCTGTCCGTACAGCCGTACAGCGTGACCAGCAACAAGGCACGGGATTGCCCCGCTTTTATCACCGGGAGCATGCTGCGCATCGTGGAGCGCAAACGATCGAACTCATCCGACTCGCCCAAAAGCAGATAGGCAGGAAGGAGCAAAGAGTAAAGCTTGCAACGGATCACGTCGGTCTCAGCACGGAGAGAGGCGTAGCCACGCAGGACCTCACGGGCCAGACGGGCATCCTCATCCACTACGACGCCGGAGGCATGGTAACGCCCCAAGGCATCGTGCAAGCCTTCCGACAGACGGTCGTTGTCCAAATGGGTATAGGCGTGCTTGCCCCCCGTGTTCAACTCGATCAACTCATACTCGCCTCGCCTCACCTCGAACAAAGGAACCCACATGCAATCGAGGATACGCACCATCACGTCCTTATGGCCACCGCCCGGCTGTACCACCCCCTCGGCCTCCATGTCGGCAAACGGGCCGGAGGTGATACGCACACGGTCGCCTTTCAACAGGTGGCTACTATCAGGCACGTACACCGGAAGCTCGTTGGAGTAAGACGCCGCGACCCAACGTAAGGTCTCCATCTCACGATCCG
>NZ_RAYG01000094.1:0-1012 GCF_003670185.1 Parabacteroides sp. CH2-D42-20
CCTTGACAAGAATAAAATCATCGTCATATCCCACTGCGTAAACACTTGCTCCGGTTATTCCCGTATAAGGCGCATCATCATCGTTTTGTCGGTGATAACACACATCCATATCTTCTTTGGTATCTACCGCTATCAAGTAGTAGTTTCCGGTAAGATGCCGTTCATATACGAACCCGCAACTTTGCATTAGGGGCAACAATAAAAAGAGTAATGATATAACTGTTTTCATACGCTCAATTATTATTAATGGTTTGCAGCTTGCCGCCGTTAGGCGGAACAGGTGCTTGTTATTCGCATATTATTCAGGTCGCCAATATGGATGTAATGCCGTTTCAATATTAAACTTTGGAATATTAAACTCATTTATCCATTCAAGGCGAGTCCAAACGCCAGAGTTTTCACCAACCATAAGCATCTTTTCATTACAAAAAACAGCTTCCATTTCATAAGGACGATGACCAATTTCAAAGTTCATTACAATGAATCTAACTGGTGCTTTATCTTGTAACGGCACAACAACCGAACTGCATTTTAAGGTGGATTTTGCCATTTTTCCTAATGGTCTTTCACTATGCTTAATGACTTCAACAGAGCGTTTGGCATTTCTCGAAATCGCCATAGGTCTATATATCGGACCAAATTCCGGCTCTACATCATTTGGCAGGACATCCATTTTATCTACTAACTTTGTAAGACCGTCAATCATCATTTCTTTTATTTCATTTGAATTAATATTGCAAAATCCCGCCCATGCAACAAGCTGTTTGTCGGTAGGAAAACTCTCGCCGTCCACATCAAACCACACATTAAAATCGCTGCCCAAAGAATTGATATAGATAGGGGATTTGGCTGTATATAGTCCCCAATCATCAATTTGCCAAAGCGAGCAATCAAAGTTTGATATATAGTTTTTTTCTTCCATTTGTTTTTGCGAATAATGGCTAAGCGGGGAACGCTGTTAAGCGTTATCCCGATTTGTTAATAACTTTTTTCTTCTCAATAGATGCGAAAC
>NZ_RAYG01000095.1:0-986 GCF_003670185.1 Parabacteroides sp. CH2-D42-20
GGGGTTTTTACGGGTGTGGAAAGCCAGCGCAAGAAATCCTTGCCTCTGGGTGATTTGAATCGCCTGATGACTGTCCCGGTAAAAGGAGAGAAGTTGAGGAAGACACAACTGGCCCTTTGCTTGATGTTTCAATATGGGGGAATGTCGTTCGTTGATTTCGCCCATTTGAATAGGGGTAATATCAAGAACGGCATATTGGATTACAATCGCCAGAAGACCGGGACCTCTATGCGGTTGGAGGTCTTGGATACGGCGGAGGCTATGTATAAGGAGCTGGCAGGTGAGAGGGGTGGAGGCTCCGGCTATTTATTTCCCTTTTTAAGTGGGACGAAGAACGGCCATGAGGCATATCTCGAATACAATGCGGCCTTGTCCCGGTTTAACCGGAACTTGAAGACGTTGAAGGAGGTTGCGGGAATAGCCTCGGATGTGACTTCTTACACGATCCGTCATTCCTTCGCCATGGCATTGAAGGAACAAAATGTCCCCATTGAGATGATCAGCGAGTTATTGGGGCATAAGTCCATCAAGACAACCCAGATTTATCTAAGAAGTTTCTCCTTGGAGAAAATGACGGTGGTAAATAAGTCTTGCTTTGAGAATGTATATAATTATATGCCAGAGGTGGGGGTGAGGCTACTTGGGGAGTAGCGTTCATTTCACGGTGCAAATGTAGCAAAAAATAGCAAATAACAAGCAATCATTAGTTTTAGTTTGTGCTCCGGCCTTGATTCTCCTTAAATCTTCGTTCTTATTCCTAGTGTATAGACATGGCAATAGAGACGAAATGATCTCGTATTTCCTACATCATCACGTCCCTTCTAAAAATCGAACATACATTCCTGTAGAGACGGGGCGTGCCCCGTCTCATCCCCTCCAAATGGTAACTTAAAGATACTATCAGACAGTGGGAGACGGGGCACGCCCCGTCTCTACAACCGGGTGATAACCGTTCTCGCACCTTTAGGCTACTCCCCAAGTAGCCT
>NZ_RAYG01000096.1:0-678 GCF_003670185.1 Parabacteroides sp. CH2-D42-20
TTTTGCGAGCGATTAATTAAACTGCCTAAATAGCTTATTTTCAGTCATAAAGTAAGTTCGCTTACTTTGTCAACGAAATTCACTTACTTTTTCTGCTCGATTTCTCACCGCGGATTGTACGGAACTGGCCACAATGCTTACCCTCTTCGGTCAATGCGAAAAGTATCGTATCTTCATCGCCCCACACACCTAAGATACTTTGCCAATGAACTTAGGATACTTAGTCAATGAAACTAAGATACTTTCCTGTCCTTTTCCGTTCGCATGTCCATATACCCAAATATCTTGATAATGGGTAGTGTAAGCATCTACACCCATTTGATATTTTACATCTAACTTATGATTTTCGGTATTGAATTTTGTGCCGAAGTTTACATATGCGTTACCAAAGAAACGATTGGTCTTTTCTGTGAATTCATTCTTGGGTAGTACTACCTAAAGAAAAGGAATAAGAGCCTCTATCCAATGCTTGTGCGATATTTAATGAATTGTTCCAAGTCGTACTTAAATCAAAGAATTCTTCTATATTATCATAAATTTGTGGGATACCCATGGCTGTAATAACGACTTCACTTAGGTTCTGTGCCCCTGATTGTAGCTCCACTTTCATTACAGGCTCGATAGGAACTTCTTTCGCCACCATTCCCACATAAGAGAATACCAGAGTCTTCGCGGAAC
>NZ_RAYG01000097.1:0-668 GCF_003670185.1 Parabacteroides sp. CH2-D42-20
CAAGTGTTGCGGGTGCTGTACGATGAAATGATGCCCTTGTGCAGCAACATGACGGGGGTAGCGAAAGGTATTGCCGGGTTGGGTGCGCTGTTCTATGTAGCCGCCAAAGTGTGGCAGTCGCTCGCAAGGGCGGAAGCCATAGACGTGTACCCGCTCCTGCGTCCCTTTGCGCTGGGGCTGTGCATCATGTTCTTTCCCACGTTCGTGCTGGGGACTATCAACACGGTGCTGTCGCCAGTGGTGAAAGGGTGCAACCAGCTTATGGAAACGCAGACTTTCGACATGAACGAGTACCGGGCGCAGAAAGACCGACTGGAATATGAAGCCCTGATGCGAAGCCCCGAAACGGCTTACCTCGCATCGGACGAGGAATTTGACAGACAACTGGAAGAACTGGGCTGGTCGCCCTCCGACATGGTGACTATGACGGGTATGTACATGGACAGGGCGGCTTATAATATCAAAAAGTCTGTCCGGGACTGGTTCAGGGAGTTATTGGAAATGCTCTTTCAGGCGGCGGGGCTGATTATAGACACGCTGCGCACGTTCTTCCTAATCGTGTTAAGCATACTGGGTCCGCTGGCGTTTGCTATTTCCGTCTATGACGGTTTCCAAAGCACGCTGACCCAGTGGATTTCACGCTATATCTCCATTTACCTGTGGTTGCC
>NZ_RAYG01000098.1:0-622 GCF_003670185.1 Parabacteroides sp. CH2-D42-20
TACCAGAGTCTTCGCGGAACCTATGAACAATATGTTATTTTTTATTATTACTTAGTTTTCGCGGAACCTCGTTATAGTCTGAAAATCATGATGTACGCAGGAATCGTTCGCTGTTATTTTATGTATATTTTTATCTCTCAAAGTGTTAAATATGTAATTCTTTATACTTGATGTAAGCCGTAATCTCTTGTGTATATATTATAATATTTAAATTAGGGGCTAAAAAAGTCTCCAAATTTTCTACCCCGTTTATCTTTTCTTATTATTTTATTGAAATTTTTTAATTATTTATTTGTTATAATAAATTTATTGTTACATTTGCATTTGTCCGAACCTTAATTTCCATGTTGCTATAAATCTATTGCGAATTAATTATATGTAAGTTAAACAAAAAAAGAGTGTGTCTATGAAGAAGTTGACTTATCTTTTACTTTGCCTAGTTTTAGGCATTGGATTGGCCACAGCTCAGACGAGGAAAGTAACAGGAACTGTTATTTCCGCCGAAGACAGTGAACCGATTATTGGTGCGTCTGTAATAGTCAAAGGTACTACTACAGGAACAGTAACGGATTTTGATGGTGCGTTCAGTTTGGATGTACCAAGTTCCGCGAAGACTCTGGTA
>NZ_RAYG01000099.1:0-614 GCF_003670185.1 Parabacteroides sp. CH2-D42-20
ACTTTTAGCCTTTGCCAAGATGTTAAAATTAGCCTTCTGTCTTTTCTGGCTTTATAGGGGAGTTTTCCCTGTTGATGGGGATCAGGATATTCAGCTCCATCAGTTTCTTGTATTGGGAACAATTTATATTCAATGCTTTCTTGCATTCTAATCTGTTATTGAAAATTCGGTTGTTTGGCGTGTATAATACCATATTCGAGAAATTGGATTTATGGAAGGACAAAATTCATTTACCTATTAAATATAAAAACAGGAATTGTCCTTGCGGTTTGAATAAGAAACAAGTGATCTGGGAAACTTGGAAGCATATCTGAAATGGATTTGATTTATATCTTGTTGATATATACAAAGATACCAACAAATAGCCATCTAAAAAAGTAAATAGGCAGGAACTTGAATATCATACTACAAGTATCAATATTTATTATCAGTCTACTTTATAGACCTATATCCTACAAGCCATTATATAGAGAGTTACTTTTTAGGCGAAAAACAAAAGATGGACATTCCCATTTCTGGAAACACCCGTCTTAAAACACTTAATTATCAATGCAAAATCGGTTAGGAGCTTTTCTTCTTTTTCCTGATCCGATTTTTAACAACGGGAGCAGGTA